>NZ_JAUBTO010000027.1:34952-67772 GCF_036702495.1 Microcoleus sp. C2D2
GAACAGGCATTTTGCCTGTTGCTGATATGGATTGTGGAACAGGCATTTTGCCTGTTGCAGGCGGGCTAGAAGCCCACCCCACAACAAATGATATTGATTGTGGAATAGACATTTTGCCTGTTCAAGCACAGAAATTAATCGGTGGCTGTATTTTTTATTACTATCCTCATCCAGGAAAAGCTAATTTATTGCTAGCGACAGGCGGGCCGATTTTACCGCTAGAATATCGGGCACCAGGGATGCAGATGTTGTTAGAAACAGCAAGAAAGCTAGCAAAAGAATTAGGAGCGATCGCCCTACGAATCGAACCCCTGTGGTCAGAAAAACCCGGTTATTTAGAAGGGTTTGCGCGTGCTCCTGCCGATTCGTTGCCATCAGAAACGCTGTTGGTTGATTTGCGTGCTTCGGAAACGGAAATCTTGGCGGCTATGAAGCCAAAAGGTCGATATAATTTGCGTTTAAGCCAGCGGCGGGGTGTAGAAATAGAATTTACAGCAGACTCGCAAGCTATCCCTTTATTTTACGATATTTTTCGAGAAACTGTACGGCGACAGCAGTTTTTTGGAGAACCTTACGGCTTTTTTATTAACCTGTGTCAAACTTTATTTGCCGCACAAATAGCTGAAATTGGGTTGGCGAGGTGGCGGGGGAAATTGCTAGCAGCAATTTTAGTTGTTTATTGGGGCGATCGCACTATTTACTTGTATGGTGGCAGAAGTGCCGAACACCCGGAAGTAATGGCAGCTTACGGCTTGCACTGGAGGGCGATGCAAAGAGCGAAAGCTAAAAATTGTCAAGTTTACGATTTTTACGGCTTTACTCGCAACCCCAGTCACGGATATGCAAATTTTTCCCGTTTTAAAAGCCAATTTGGAGGATTTTCATTGACAACTATAGGCGCACAAGATTGTTTTTTTTACGATCGACTAGCAGATACATTGATTAGCTTGTTAAGCAACCTTGAAGGAGAAAATAGATGAGTCAATTGATATTAATTGTTTTGCAAATAGCGATCGGTTTTTTTCTGTTTTGGCTCGGACAGCTAGCTTACCGAAAATTGTTTCGGCGACGGATGGAATTAAATTTAGAACTGTTTGTCAAAGATAATCCTGCTGTGGCCATCGCTTTAGTCGGATATTACTTTGGAATTGTCATTGCTTTGGGAGGTGTTTTAGACAAAACTCTATCCATTTTGCCAGAGAAATTGCTGAATTTAGCCAGCTACGGATGCTTGGTAATTTTGTTGATGCTCGCAGGAGCCTGGGTGGGCGATCGGCTAATTCTCAAACACTTTGACTGCGATCGCGAAATCATCCAAGAGCGCAATATTGGTGCGGCTTTTGTAGAAGCAGGAAATCACATCGCTAACGGCTTAATTCTGAATGCTTCTTTAGGGGGAGAAGGCGGCAATTTGTTAGTAGGATTTGCTTGCTGGCTGATCGGATTGGGAGTTTTGGTTTTAGCGAGTGCTGTGTATCCCCGCTTCGCTAAATACAATGTGTTTAGAGAAATAGAAAAGCGCAACAACCCTGCTGCTGGCATAGCTTGTGCAGGATTGTTAGTTGCGACGGGCAATATTGTCAGGATTGCCTTTGCTCCTGAGTTTCAAGACTGGGTAAGCAGTTTTAGAGTTTACGGGTTAAATTTGTTGTTTTGTTTGGCATTATTGGTGGCAATTCGATGGTTTGCAGATTTGATATTAGTACCGGGAGTCAAAATTTCTGATGAAATTGTCAATCAGGAAGTTCCTAATTTAGGCGCAGGTTTAATCGAAGCTTTTGCTTATATTGCCGCCTCTTTTTTGATTGCTTGGTCTTTCTAAAAGAATAACATAACTTGAAGTAAGTTAAGTAAACCTAATTAAACGCACAATTCTCTTGTTTTAGAGCCCAGAGTTCTTTAAGAAGTCTGGGCTCTGCGTATTCTTTTGTTTTAGCCGTTGCTTACTTATGAGGTCTAAGGAGTAGGCTGCATTTGCTGCGGCTGTTGATTCTGGAGCTGAAGTTGCTGCTGTTGAATCAGAAGCTGCTGATTCTGAAGATCTATTTGCCGCTGTCTGTCTTCAAGTTGCCGCTGTCTGTCTTGACGTTGTAGCTCTCTTTCTAGCAGTCTGTCTTCACGTTGCTCTTGTCTGTCTTGACGTTGTTCGCGAAGCTCTCTGAGCTGATTTCGCCGATCGAAATCCCCTCCCAAAAATAAGTTTTGAAAAGCGTTGATAGTTGCTTGAAACCCAGTAAAAACGCCGCTAACAGCGCTGATCCCCGTTGCAGCTCCTGCGATCGGCTGCAAGAATCTGTTGATATTGTCTCCTACCCTAGCATAGCCCGATCGCGCTACAAGAATCACATCGTTGTTGCGGAGAGTTGGGTTATTATTAGGATTCAACCCTTGAGCAAAATCCACCTCGATCGTGCGGCGAGAAACAGTACCGTTGGGGTTCAAACGCAATAGTTCTACCCTGTCTTTGTTAGCCCGCAATTGATTGAAACTGCCTGCGGTCAGCAAGGCTTGGTGCAGGGATGTACTAGGCCGAACCAGCAAAGCCCCAGGCCTGATAACTTCCCCCACAATATTGATGCTAATCGCGTTCGGAGAAAAACTGCTAGTTGCGAGTTGAGAAACTTCAGCTAAGTCTACAGTAGCTGCTGTCGGGATAATCACGCTATCTCCTTCTTGCAGCAAAATATCTTGAGTTGTGTCGCCTTTTTGCAGCAAATCCCAGAGATTTACCAGGATAGTTTGTTCGTTGCCGCCTCTGACTCGGCGGCGGATTTGCACGCGGCGAATGTCAGCTTCTGTAGTGATACCACCAGCAATTTTCAATGCTCTAGTTATCGTTGGTAAGCCCACAACGGCTCCTTGCTGTTGGTCGATAGATACAAAACTCAAGTCTGTTTGTTGGTTGGTCGATCGCACATCCGAAGCAAATACAGTATAAGGCCCTGGCCGGTTTACTTCCCCGACAATTACCACGCCAATTGGTTGAGTAATATCAGCGGAAAAATTAGCACTGGCTCTTTGACGGACTTCTTCAGTATTAAGGGCACTTGCTGTCGGTACAAAAATTGTATCTCCATCTCGAATGGTAACGTCTTGACGCAAATTTCCCGTCTCTAAAAAATTCTGCAAATCAACAGTAAAGACTTGCTCCGACCTGCCTCTGCGGGGACGGCGAATTTGGACATTTCGCATATCTCCTGCTGGTGTCACCCCTTTTGCAAGTTGCAGCATTTCCATCAAAGTCGGGAATTTTACTCCTCCTCCTTCTCTAGTGGGATTAATCTTGTAGGAACCCGGGCGAGTAACTTCACCGGCAAGACCTATATTTAGGGGGCGAGCGACGACCAGAGTTACGGTAACAACGGGAACATTTATGAAAGGTTCGTATCGCCGGGTAATCACGTTAGCGGCTTCTTGCAGCGTCAACCCTTGAATTGAGACGCTGCGAATGATTGGCAAATTGAGCGTCCCGTCAACTAACACTTGATATTCCTTGCTGAATTCAGGGACGCCGAAGATCTCTAAAGCAAGGCGATCGCCCGAGCCTAAAGTATAAGCTGCTTCTTGTGCCAGCGAACCAGTATTGCCGATCGGCGGCAAACTCGAACCCGGAGGTGGCGGCTGCGGTACTCTCGGCCGGTTTGGGTTCCTAGCGGGCTCCGGATTTCTGATGGCAGGCAACTGAGCTATACTGGGCAGCGAACTCAATAGCACCAGGAGTGCTGACAAACTCAGACTTGTAGCGGTTTGAACGGTATATTTCATATTTCTTCCCTGGTTGCAGCCTGGCAATGAACAAGAGCAACTTAGCTAGTTGATTTTAGTTTATTTTCCCTGCTGTTCAGTGTAGCCTCGCTTCGCTGCAAAATCCACAGGTGGAATCATAAAAATTGTGCGATCGAGCGATTTTAGATTTTAGATTTTAGATTTTAGATTGGGAAATTGAAGGATTAAATTGATATAATCATAATTATCTGCTCTTATTTGCGAGTAAAAAATACGTGGGACTTAAGCTTGATAAGGTGATTCCCTGGGGACGCTGCTTGGATGAATACATAGGAATGTTTAGCTTGACATCAAGTGACCTCAAGCTAGCAATTCTTGATTGTGCCGGCGGCCCGGCGAGTTTCAATGCGGAAATGACTCGCCAAGGAAAAAAGGTAATTTCTTGCGATCCAGTTTATCAGTTTACTGCGGTGGAAATTGGCGATCGCATCCAAGAAACATATCACACTGTCATTGATGCTGTCAAGGCAAATGTAGACGGCTACCTGTGGAACAATTTTGAATCGCCGTACCAGCTAGGCTCCGTGCGAATGAAGGCGATGCAGGAATTTTTAGAAGATTTTCCATCAGGCTTGCAGCAAGGCCGCTACATGACTGCTGAGCTGCCTGTTTTGCCTTTCGAGAACGGTCAATTCGATTTAGCTTTGTGCAGCCATTTCTTATTTGCTTATTCTCACCTGCTTTCCGAAGAATTTCATCGGTCAGCAATTACAGAAATGTGTCGGGTTGCGAAGGAAGTCCGCGTATTTCCTCTATTGCAGAGTTTTAGCGGGGAGGAATCCGAACACTTAAATCCGATCGTCACCGAATTGAAAAATAGAAGTTTTCGTGTAGAAATTCAAGAGGCTCCTTATGAGTTTCAAAAAGGCGGGAATAAGATGCTGCGAGTTAGCAAAAAAAGCTCAGCATAAAAGTAAGCATAACTTATTATTCTGTTAGGGGAACCAAATAACAGCCATTAATTCGCCAACTATTATCAAACTGTTTTTCCATGACATAAATTGCTCGGATGGGGATGCCTTCCGAGTCGAGCAACAGCACCGGCTGAGCGGGAATTCCTTCTACAGTGGCGAGGTTTTCAAATAATACCGATCGCGGACGGTAGACAGCTTGATAGGCAATTTTTACCATGTACATAAAGTTTTCTGCTGTGCCAAACTGCTGCTGAATTCCGGGACTGGCGAAGGCAAAAGCCCCAGCAGCATCGTCTTTTTGAAATGCTTGCAGTTGCTGTTCTACGACTGAGCGAATGGTAGCGCGATCGCTTTCACTGATGAGCATATTTTTAATAATTTGTCAAGAGATGGGAGTGTCCAATAGTTACTATTATAGCGCTTCCACTTAAAGGCGATTTTGTGGCGCGATGGCTGGGAAGCTGTCAGGGCGATCGGGGTTTATTTAAACCCCCGGCGGACTACAGAAATTAGTGGTAAAATTGGTTAAAGACTTTAAGAATTGTCAAAATGCTAAGCAGCGCCGCATTGAGGAAAACAGGGTCTGGGTGGGAATTTGCAAATGAAGAAGCCTTAGAGGATTTTGTCGAAGTTCACTTGCAAATTTTGCTGGGTTTGACCAAGAATTTCTTGATGGTACCCGCCACGTGATTTATCCGTGGAATCAATCCAAAATCGAAAATCGAAAATCCTCAAGCCCCCGCATTTATCCGTGGGGTCAATCTAAAATCTAAAATCTAAAATCTAAAATCGATTGACAGTCATCAAGCGGCAATTCACTGTCAACGAGCAAAGATGCGATATTGTAGCGGTGGACGAGAATAAACGGTTAGTTGTGCTGGAGCTGAAAAACGGCGAAGATAGATATGTCGTTCAGCAGTTAACCCGTTATTACGATGCTTTGTTAGAACACAAACCTTTTGCCGATCGCGTGGATTACGATCGACCCGTTCGCTTAATAGCAATTGCGCCCAAATTTCACAGAGATAATTTTACAGACAGGAAGTATCACGGGCTATTTTTTCAATTTTTGCAATTTGCAGTTATCCAAAATCAAGATAAATTTTATCTGCATTTTAAAGACATAGATACACAAGAAACCTCGCAAATAGACATACCCTATCGCGAGATAGATTATAGGAAAAGTGATGACAGTATACCCCCTCCGCCAAGATTAATTTTAGATTGCCTGGGTTCATGGGCTGCGGAAAATGAAGATAAATTTCTGAAAATTCGCCAGCAAATTCTCAGCTTCGACAATCGAATGCAGGAAATAATTGAGCCTAAAAGCATCAAATATGCAATAAAAAAAATAAGCCTTGTGCGGAGTTATATTTCGCTAGAAAATCGAAAACAATTATTTTGTTTCTCTGGTTGCCTATACCTAACAGTAAGAAACAAGCTATTGCCAGGATGCAAGTTCATACTGATTGGGAGATATACTGGCAGTTTAGTCACGTACCAGAAGGGTTATACAAAGATACCAAACATACAAGTTATTTTAAAATACGCGAATATGAAAATGAGCCGAATGTAAGAATAATCACAGCAAAAGATTATATTTGTGAAGATTTAGATGGGCTAGTTGCTCAAGCTTTGAACACATGGCAAAATCGACTTTAAATTAACAAATCCGATCGCACCACATCACTCTTTACCCAATCCACCATCCATCTGCGTCTATCTGCGTGCATCTGCGGTAAAAAAAAATCTCATCAATAGCTTCGCAACAAATCAAATCAACAAATTTTGATATAAAATTACACCTAGAAGCAAAACTCAAAGCAACTCATGCCACAAACAGTCTGGATCGCACGACACGGAAACCGCATTGACTTCGTTAACCCCGACTGGTTTCTCACGGCAGAACGCCCCTATGACCCCCACCTTTCCGAAGACGGTCACGTTCAAGCTAAACAACTCGCCAATCGCCTCAAAGGAGAAGGAATTTCTCATATTTTTGCTTCCCCTTTTCTGCGAACTGTCCAAACAGCAAATCACGCGGCAGAAGCTCTCGATTTGTCAATTAAACTAGAGTGGGGACTGTGCGAATGGCTGAATCCGGAATGGATGCCAGAAATGCCAGAAACTGAGTCCGTCGAAGCTTTGTGCAGGCGTTTTCCCAGGATTGATGCTTCCTACAAAGGCGGTATTGCTAATTATCCCGAAACTGCGGAAGCTTGTTTCAAAAGGGCGGGGGAAACTGCTAAACGCCTCGCGGCTGAGTTTCCCGAAGATCTGTTATTGGTAGGTCACGGTGCGTCGGTTTTAGGAACTGCGATCGGGCTGGCTGGCGGTGCTGAAACGGAAATTAACGCTTCTTTGTGCTGTTTGGTGAAAGTGGTGCGGGGTGAGGGAGAATGGTCGATCGCACTTAATGGCGATACTTCTCACCTCACGGACTCTGAAGCCGTTATCCGCTTTAATTAAAGTTGAGATTCGTGCGAAAAATCGCATTCTATGCTATGTGTGTAAGGTGCGCGACCGGGCGCACCCTACGTTAATCAGATATGTGAGAATCTGGGTGTTATTGTTTAATGTCGATCGCAAATTTTAAATTGAAAATCTCAAATCGGTATGGCTGGACACAGTAAGTGGGCGAATATTAAACGCCAAAAAGCTAGAGTTGATGCCGTTAAAGGCAAGGTTTTTGCTCGAATATCTCGCGAAATTATTGTCGCGGCCCGCAGCGGAGTTCCCGATCCCGCTGGCAATTTTCAACTGCGGACGGCTATTGAAAAAGCCAAGGCGGCAGATATTCCTAATGAAAACATAGAAAGGGCGATCGCCAAAGGTGCCGGCTTGGCGGGGGGGAGTTCGGAATTAGAAGCTATTCGCTACGAAGGTTACGGCGTTGGCGGGGTTGCTATTCTGATTGAAGCGCTGACAGACAACCGCAACCGCACAGCCGCTGACTTGCGAGAAGCTTTTACTAAAAATGGCGGCAATTTGGGCGAAACTGGTTGTGTGGGCTGGATGTTCGACCACAAAGGAGTTTGTACGGTACGCGGCCCGATTGATGAGGAACAATTGTTTGAAGCGTCGCTAGAGGCGGCTGCGGAATCTTATGATTTGATATTAATTGATGATGATACTGAAGGTGCAGAGGTATTTACAAGTGTGGCTCATTTGGAAAAGCTGGCTGATGTTTTGAAACAAAAAAAGTTTGCAGTTTTGCAGTCGGAAAATCGCTGGATTCCTAGCAATACAGTGGAAATAGACACTCCTGAAAAAGCTCGATCGCTCCTTAAGTTAATGGATGCACTGGAAGATTTGGATGACGTGCAAAGTGTGACGGCGAATTTTGAAATGAGCGATGAATTGATGTCTTCGGTCATGGTTTAATGCTTTAAAGATAGGGATCGGGAGCCTCCTGCTGGCACTGCAAAAGACGAAAACTCGCCAGCGGGACGATCGCGCTACACTATGACCAGGAAACGAATCCCCATCTGTAGGCGAGTGGGGAGTGTCAATCCAACGCATTGCTGAAAAAGCTGCATTGAAAATCTCAACCCACAGTAAAGCCATGCTAGATAACAACGAAAGCAAAAAAGACAGCACCCACTCAGAAGAAGTTCTGTCAGCAACAGAAGTATCAGAAACCAAGGATCGATCCGAATCGGAGGTGCAGGCTAAACCAGGGGATAAATCTAATTGGTTCGGTTCCGTTTTCGGAGCCGTCTCTGCAACGGCGAGTGCGGTAGGGAGTGCGGTAGGGAATGCCGGAAGTGCGATTGTTAATACCGCCAGTGCGGTAGGGAATGCAGCAGGCAGTGCTGGAGATGCGATTGTTGTTAATACCGCCAGTGCGGTAGGGAATGCCGGAAGTGCGATCGTGAATACTGCGAGTGCGGTAGGGAATGCGGTAGGGAATGCCGGAAGTGCGATTGTTAATACCGCGAGTGCGGTGGGGAATGCAGCAAGCAGTGCTGGAGGTGAGATTGTTGTTAATACCGCGAGTGCGGTAGGCAATGCGGTAGGGAATGCCGGAAGTGCAGCACTCCAATTTCCCAATTTTTGGGATTCAGCCCTCGGTTCGATTTCCCAGAGTCCTATCTTGAAAAAACTGACTGAAAATTTCAAAATCGACTGGTTAGTTAATGCGATCAATAAAGTTGATGTCGTGACTGCCGAGGCGCAAGTTCGAGAGTTGCAGCGCCAATATCCTCACGAGAAACCTCAAGAAATCGCACATCGCTTAATGGTGGAAAAAGCCTTGCTAGCGGCAGGAAGTGGCTTGGTTAGCAGTTTAGTTCCGGGCGCAGCTTTGGCATTGGCTGGCATGGATTTAGCGGCAATGACGGCGTTATCTGCCGAGTTGGTTTATCAAATTGCTGCCGCCTATGGAAAGGATTTGCAATCGAGCGATCGCCAAAAAGAAGTTGTAGCTATTTTCGGTTTATCCTTGGGGAGCAATTTAGCGATCGAAGCTGGAGTTACGCTTGTCAGCAATATTCCCTTGGCGGGTGCGGTGATTAATGCTAGTGCCAGTGCGGCAATGATTTACGCGCTGGGATACGGTGCTTGTCGGTTTTATGAAGCCGATCTCGATTCCTCGAAAATCGAAACCCAGCTCGAAGATTTACGAGAGGTATTGCAAGCGGAAAGTGAGCAATATTTAGAGAAAGCGATCGCACAAGAAACGGTGATGGATTGGATTTTGGTGTATGTCGTCTATACCACCCAAAAATTCACCCGATGGGATGAGTTATTACCCCAATTACAAGCGGCAAATTTAAATCCCAAGTCTTTATCTGAGATTGAATCTGTGAAAAATAAGTCTAAATTGCCTCCCAAGTTGGATATTTTACTCGAACAACTCGAACTCGACTTTGCCGAACCACTTTTAAAGCGATGCACTGACATCATCGAGGCTGACGGCGAAATTAATGAACAAGAGGGGAAAATTTTGCTGACAATTCAACGGGCTGTTTTGAGCAAAAGAAAGCAAGCTCAAAAGCAAGCGTAGAAAACTTTGATCGAGGATGGGGTATCGGAAGCCACTGAAGCACAAACTGAAGTCTAAGCTATCACAAACTCCCCCGTGCGTTCACGCCCGGAAATGTCAAATCCACTGCTCATAAACTGCCTTAAGCCAATGGTTACAACTCTGGGAACGAGAGCAGTTAATTGATATAATTCCGGTTGCACGAGCAAGATGATTGTTGACTATTGACTGTTGACTGTTGACTGTTGACTAAAATTATGCTTTCGGGACAACTGACTGTTTGGAGGTTGGAACAATACCGATGCAACCGCACACGATATGATTTAGTGATTGGAGCTAAAAAATAAATGACAGATTAATTGATGTCTTTGAGTATGGTGTAACGATCGCGCATCACCAGATTTTTGCCATCCGCAAGACAAATCCCGGTAACTCTGGATCGCCGCTGACTGTTTCAGGATTATCTAAGATTTCAGGATCGCGATCGGGACGGTAGATGTAGACTTTTCTGTTTTTGCGATCGAGCAAAAAGCCGAGTGATACACCGTTCTCAATATATTCTTGCATCTTGTTTTGCAATCCCTTGAGACTGTCATTAGCAGACCGCAATTCAATCACAAAGTCTGGACAAATCGGTGCGAATGAGGCTTTTTCTTCTTCAGTTAAGGCATTCCAGCGCTCTAGTTTAATCCATGAGGCATCGGGGGAGCGGGTTGCTCCATTCGGCAAGGTAAAGCCTGCACTGGAGTCAAAGGTTTCACCTGTGCCATCTTGTTCTGCCCAGTTCCCCAATTGTAGGGCAATCTTGAAGTTGCGGTTCCCTGTATCTGAAAAGGCTGGTGACATGATAATGACTTCCCCACTGGCAGTACGCTCAATTCTCAAATCGCGATTAACTAGACAGAATTCATAGAACTGTTCAACAGTCATCGATTGGATCGCAGGGAAATTGACCGTCAGTGGGACGCTTTCGGTTTGAATTAGCAGCGTCGTCATGGTTTTTCCTCAGTTGGTGCAGGCGTGATAGAATACCTTGAGCTTATCATATCTTAGCTTTGCGCTCGAAAGTCTTAGTCGATCGGGGAGGCGGAGGCTTGTATCCATTTTTGTCCTGGATCAATACTCTTTTTTCCCAGTCATCAAATAAGTAACCATGTATCCTTTACCCTTAACTTGAATAGCGCCGCGCTTCTCAAAAGTGTATTTATCCTTTAAGAGCTCGTAGGTTTCGGCGGTGACTTGAATGCAGCCGGTAATCCCGTGGGATTCCATGCGCGAAGCAATATTTACAGTGTCGCCCCAGAGGTCGTAAATAAACTTTTTTAAGCCGATGACGCCGGCAACGACAGGGCCGCTGCAAATCCCGATCCGAATGCTGAAAGGCTCCGAATGCTCTAAACTGAGGATGCGAATTTCGTGGAGCATATCGATCGCCATGTTCGCGATCGCCTCGGCGTGATCCTCTCGGGGCGTAGGCAAACCGCCGACAACCATGTAAGCATCACCAATAGTTTTAATTTTCTCCAAACCGTGGCGATCGGCCAAGTGGTCAAAAGCCGAAAAAATATCGTTGAGCACTTCCACCACAGCAGTCGCTGAAATTCTCGACGAAAGCTCTGTAAACCCCACAATGTCCGCAAACATCACAGTTACTTCCGCAAAACTTTCGGCGATATTGTGTTCGTTGGCCTTCAAACGCAGGGCGATCGCAGCCGGCAAAACGTTCAGCAGCAGTTGCTCGGATTTAGCTTGTTCGAGTTCCAACTGTAGGTAAGCAGCCTGCAACTGTTCGGCTTGGCGAATTCTTTCTCCGGCTAGCTTTTCGATTTGGGCGGTGCGGCTCAAAGCTGTCAGCATATATGTCACCGGAATCAGAGTCCACAGCATCCCCATCGTCAGAGTTCCCCAAGAGCGCCAGTGCTTGCGAGTTTTGCGAATTTCCGGCGTTGCCGACACGTACAGACACCACTGGCGGCCGCTAATTTTCAGCGGCCTTTTGCAAGCTGTATAATCCGGGCCTGGATTGTCAAGAATCGGGCAGTCTCGCCGGAGGGATCGTTCCACAGCGGCTGATGCTGAAAGCACTTGTTGGCTGGCGGAGTCGAACAGCACCGCAAATTGCTGAATTTGGCCCGGAGCAGGCAGATTTTTCAGAACCGAGTTTTCCCTTTGCGGTAACAGCGACCGTGCTTCTTGCTTCTGTGGAGCATCGCTGGCGAGATAAATAGTGAGGTAGTCGGTATTGCGTCCTTTTAAAGAGGCTTGGAAAATATCTTTGGCTCGAAATACGCCCACAACAAATCCTTCTAGCAGTTGGCGACGGGATTCCACGGCAGTCGGTTTAATGCTGTTTCCGTAAATCGGAACTATTGCCAAAAGACCTAGTTCCGGGGAATTGCCCTGAGTCAGGCCAGTGTAGTTGGTGACAATCATTTCTCCAGTATCGCGCCCTCGATCGAGCGCGGCGCGGATTTCTGGGAGGGAGGCGAGGTCAAAGCCCAATGCTGTCTCGTTTCCGGCTGTTGGTTCGACGTAGATAGCCGGGAAGTATTCGGCACGCTGGAGGGCCTGGCGCAGTCCTCCTCGGGGGTCGCGCTCCGTAATCTCGAAGCTGGGGTCGGTTTCGGTTCTGGCTTTGGCTTCGTAGTTGCGCCGCTCGGAATTGGGGATGCGGGGAACCCAAGCCAGGAGTTGCAGGCTGGGGTGGACGGCTAGGGGACGGGCGACAAACCTGGCAAAAGAGGAACGCTCGACGGCGCTGAAGGCTTTCATGTAGTCGCTGAGGGCGAGAACACTATCTAAGTCGGAGTTGAGCTGGCGTTCGATGCCGATCGAAATATCGTCGATGCGGCGGTGCATTTCGTAGTCGCGGCGGTTATCTTCCCAGTCCCAAACCAAGGCGAATGTCAGCAGCGACAGTCCCACACCCAAAGCCAGCGTCAACCCGGCTGGAATGTAGCGAGACCAGGATAAAGGTAGTTTTTTCAGCATAATTGCCTAGCGAATAAGGGCAGCAGATTAGCACACCGCTGAGTGCGATCTATTTCGGCCTCTGAGTGCGGTTAATTCAAAACCCTGATAACTCAAGCACCGACGGCAATTGGGAATTAAAAGTTATATCTTGAAACTTTTAAATTAATGAACGATCGCTCAGCAGGGGATTTCAATCCAGAATTCCGCTCCCTGTCCGGGCGCTGAGATGCACCGCAGGCTTCCCCTATGTTTTTCTACCACAATTTGATGGCTGATGGATAATCCCAAGCCGGTTCCAGACCCTACGGGCTTGGTGGTGAAGAAGGGGTCAAATAGCCGCTTGCGAACGTCTTCGGTCATTCCCGGGCCGCTGTCGGCGATGCAAATGACGATGCGATCGCAATGACTGAGCTGGCTTTTACTATGGCTTTTCAACTCGGCTGTTTTCATTTCAGTGCGAATTACGATCGTCCGAGGTTGCGGTTGGTTTTGTAAAGCCTCAATCGCATTGCTGATAATGTTGAGAAATACCTGGTTTAACTGCCCCGCACAACAGTTAATTTTCGATATTTTTCCGTATTCTTTAAGAATTTCAATCCGGCTTTTTCTACTTCCCTGATGCAATCTGTGCTGCACAATTAATAGCGTACTGTCAATTCCTTCGTGAATGTCTACCAACTTCATTTCTGATTCATCCAGTCGCGAAAAGTTCCGCATCGACAACACAATTTTACTGATTCTTTCTACTCCTACTCTCATGGAATTTAGCATTTTTGGCAAGTCTTCCTTCAGAAACTCTAACTCTAACTCCTTAAGTTTTTCAGCAATCTGAGGAACTGGGCACGGGTAGCATTGCTGGTAGAGATTCAATAGTTCTATTAAATCGTGAAAATAGTTAGATGTGTGAGAAATATTGCCGTTAATAAAAGTTGCGGGATTGTTGATTTCGTGGGCGATGCCAGCCACCATCTGACCGAGGCTCGACATTTTTTCTGATTGAACTAATTGGATTTGAGCGTGTTGTAGCTGTTCGTAAGCTTCTTGCAATTGGGCTGCTTGTTTTCTCAATTGAGATTCCGAAGCTTGGAGTGCTGCTTCGGAAATTTTGCGGTTGGTAATATTTTCAATCATCCCTAATTTGTAAATAGGCTTTCCTTCCCCGTCTCGAATCAAAGTAGCTGTGACGTTTACCCAAACAATCTTACCTGTAGCCGCCCTCTGGCGAACTTCGAGTTGATAGCTCGTAATTTCTCCCCGATTAAGAGAAGCAGCAACTTGGAGATTTTTGGGATTATCTTCGGGATGCCCAATTTCTATAAATGTTTTGGCCAGCAATTCTGCGGCGGTATATCCCAGCATTTCGCAGTAAGTCTTATTGACTCGCACTAACTTGTTATCGTCTAAATTGGCTAAGTAGATAGCGATGGGTGCATCTTCAAAGATTTTGCGAAATAGTTCCTCGCTGGCCCGGACTTGAGCTTCTAGGGAAAGCCTATCGGTGATGTCTTCAAACGTAGACAAAATGCCGACAACATTGCCGTAATTGTCGTGTAAAGGTATTTTATTTGTATCCAGACAGCACTGGGTGCCGTCGGCTTGCATTTTGGATTCTATGATGTGATATTCTGGGGTGTTGGTTGCCATGATGCGGCGGTCGCCGGCTCGAAAAACTTCTGTTTCTTCGGGCTTCCAGGGCATATCGAAGTCGGTGAGACCGGCGATTTCACTCGGGTGATTAAAACCTGCGACTTTGGCAAAGTTTTTGTTTGCTCCCAAGTAAACTAAATCTCGATCTTTCCAGGCGATTAACTGAGGGATGTTGTTGATTACCAACCACAGCATTTTTTGGGAGGTTTGCAAGGCTTCGGTACGTTCTAGGACGCGCTTTTCAAGTTCTTGGTTGGCTTGTTGCAGGGCGATTTTTGACTGGCCTAGGGCGATTTCTGCTAGCTTGCGATCGCTGATGTCGATTGTCACCCCCTCCCACAGTATATCGCCGCCCGCTTGCAGTTCGGGGCGAGCGATGCCGCGAATCCATTTCAGTTTTCCCGATCGGGTTAGGATCCGCCCTTCATATATCCAAGGTTTTAAAGTTTTGCCTGAAATTGCGACTGATTCTAACATGGGTTTTAGGTCTTCTGGATGCACCGTTGACCATATTAAATCGGAGTTTTTTTGAACTTTTTCTGGATCTAATTCGTAGAGTTCCCAACAGCCGGAACTGACATAAATGAATTCATCGGAATTGTCGGAATGCAGCAAGTATTGATAAATCATTCCCGGCACGTTGGCGGCCATTTTTTGAAATCTGGCTTCGCTTTGCCGCAGTGCTAATTCTGCAAGTTTGCGATCGCTAATGTCTATCAACAAGCCGTCCCAAATAATGTCACCTTTTTCGCCCGGTTCTGGTCGGGAAGCCCCGCCAATCCACTTGATCCGACCGCCCGGAAAAACTAACCTGCCTTCCCACCGCCAAGGTTCTAAAGTTTTAGCTGAGATGGCAACAGATTCCTGGAAGCTTTGCGCATCCTCTGGATGAAGCATTTCGAGCGCAGGAATAGCTGAATTTTGGAGTACAAGAGGTTCTAATTCCCAGAGTTCGCGGCAGCCGGAACTGACGTAAGGGAATGACACAGTGCCGTCTGCTGCTAACTGAAATTGATAAATCATTCCGGGAAGGTTGGCGGCTAGTTTTTGAAACCTCGCTTCGCTTTGCCGTAATGCTGTTTCTGCTTCTACGCGATCGGTAATATCGTAAAATGCCGATAAAATTGCTGCTTCGCCGTTAAAATTAATCGATCGCATCGACAGTTTTACCCAAAAAAAACTGCCGTTTGCTTTCCTGAGGCAGATTTGTTCGCTGTCGCTAAAGCCGTTTTGTTTGACTAATTCTAGCAATTGACTGCGGTCGTTGATATTGGCATAAAATTCATTGTTTTTGCCAGCGATAAGTTGTTCGTAAGTCCAACCCAAACATTCCCCAAGGGCAGGATTTGCATATAAAATAACGCTGTCTTCTAGCCGCGTAATTAACATGGGAACGGGAGTAGCAGTGGCGATCGCCCGCAATCTTTCTTCGCTTTGTTGCAGGGCTGTTTCGGCTGCTACTCTTTTGCTAATATCGTTCTGAACTCCGATAAAATGAGTTATTTTTCCCTGATTGTCTAGGATGGGGGAAACGGTTAATTCGTTCCAAAAAGGAGTTTGATCTTTGCGGTAATTTTTGAGAACTACCTTACTTTCCGTTCCCGATCGTAAACTGCTGCGGAGTTTGTCTAATTCGGCGCCATCCGTATCGGGGCCCTGCAAAAACCTGCAGTTGCGTCCAATAACTTCTTCGCTACTGTAACCAGTCAGTTTCTCAAAAGCAGGATTGCAGTAGATAATAGGTATGTCAGGCCTGCTAGCATCGGCGATGAGGATGCTGTTGCTCGATGCTGCCATCGCCCGCTCTAGGAGAGACAGGTGGAAAGAGTCTGTTGTCATCGGTAGCAATATCCCAACTCCCAAGGAGCGGACAGAACAATAAAAAATTATAAACAGGTTGAGCCATTCTTATTCTATAATTTTATTGGTGAACAAACCAGACGGTCAACGGAGTACCGTTCGTTACACCGCAGGCTTCTTTTTCCCTCGATGCCAGGGATTTTTTCAGTGACGTAGAACCACCGCCACTTTCGTAATTCAGCGCCATCTTTTTGATAAGTTTGGCTAAATTTTCGTCTCTATCCAAAGATTCGCCACACTGACAAGAATGCCATCAATCTGACAATTCTTTAGGCACTTTGTTGAGACAATTCCAGCAATGTTGAGAAGTTCCCTTGGGGTCAAGGAATACAACGCTTTTACCCAACTTCCCAGCAACATATTTGATAACAGTAGTAAATTGACCGCGATCGGCATCAAGCATTGATCTATTCAAACCACTCTTAGCCGCCTGATTATGGGACAAGTAAACCAAATTGCGGTCTTCAATATTAGTTTTGACTTGGGCGCGTCTAGTTATATCATTTCCGGTTACACCGGAATGATGTTGACTGTTGACTGTTGACGGTTGACTGTTGACGCCGTGAACAGTCAACCGTCAACAGTGAACTCGAATTTACTATTCCGATGCTAACGGATTTGATATTATATTCTTGAAACTCAAGTCTTCCACCATCAAAACCTCACACTTTTTGAATAATTTAGGCGCTGTTTTGAATTAGACCTCTTGCAAAAATAACTAGGACGGGCTCTTCGGCCCATCCCACAAGAAAAAATAACTTTTGTGGGATGGGCATCTTGCCCGTCCTATAAATTTATGAATAGGACTTTTGCAAGAAGAGGTCTAGTGAAAATCTCATCTCGTTCTAGCTACGAATTGATGGAGTTGGGAAATTTATTATGTGAGAGTCTTCCAAGACTTAGAACCCTTAATATCAATTCCGGCAGCGCCGGAATTGATATCAGATCGTGTCCGATCGATTAACCATAATATCCCGGTCGGGGCGGGTTTTTGAGATGGGAGATTGTTGGCAGGTATTGTTGGCGAACCCTCCCCTACAAAAATCCCGGTTCCTCGACCGGACATGATATCAGGTCAAAAAAAAACAGAAGTTTCACAATACTGATCTTTTCAACTTTTGTTTCTTCTCCTTCTTCCATGGGGTTCGCCAACCCTTTTAAATTGACAAGCTGATGCAAGAACCCTGAGCAGTTTTGCTTACTTCAATCCTGGCTTGAAAAGCTTCTTTCAGGTGGGGCATATGGGTAACGGTGAGAATGCAGGCGAAGTCGGAGGCGATCGCATTAATTGCAGCAATCAGCCGATCGCACCCTTCAGCATCCTGAGTTCCGAACCCCTCATCAATAATCAACATTTGCAAAGCCGTACCCGCCCGCTGAGACAGCAGTCTCGCCAGGGCCAGCCGAATCGCAAAATTAATCCGAAAAGCTTCACCGCCCGAGTAAGTTTCGTAGGCGCGCGTACCGCGAGCATCAGCAATTAAAATGTCTAAAGTGTCAATCAATTTAGTTGCTTTTTTAGAAGCAGCAGCGCGCTGAGTAATAAATTGAACGTGCAATTGATTCGCGCTCAATCTCGCCAATATCTGATTGGTTTCAGCTTCTAGTTGAGGCAAAACATTTTCAATCATTAAAGCTTGAATGCCGTTTTTACCAAATGCTTGACCCAACTCTTGATAAACTCGCTGCTGGCGTTTAGCCACTTGCATTTGCTCTTTTTGAGCTACTAGCTGAACTTGCAGAGTTTCCAGATTTTGCTGCTGCTGCTGGAGGCGTCCGAGACTTCCCAAATGTTGGTCGAGCTGCTGGCGGCGGCGACTGATTTGCTGTTCGATCGCGCTGATTCGAGCTGTGGGATCGGGATATTCTTGCAATTGCTGGTTCATCGCTGAAGTTTGAGCGCTGACAGCTTGCAAATCTCGATCGCGCACAGCGATCGAATTTGCTATTTCATTAACCCGCTGCTGCACTTGTGGGTACTGCACAGTTGCCGATCGCAGTTTTTCGGCGCGGGCGATCCAAAACTGCGATCGGCGCATTTCGATCCGCACCTGTTCGTGCTGTTCCAAATTATAGCCAATTTCCGCAATGTATCTATCTAAAGACAGAATTTGCTGCTGTATTTCCGAGCTATTTTTTTGCTGTTCTAACTGTTGCTGTACGGTGGCTAATTGAGTTTGCAAATCCGGGCGGCGGGCATTAATTTTATTCAGTTTCTGTTGAGCGTCTTTGATTTGAGCTTGCTTAATTTCGGCCCACCGCAAGCGCTTTTCCTCGCTGCGGGCGAGGGAGTGGCTGCTATCGCTGTAATTGAGCTGTTGCAGTTGCTGTTCGATTTGCTGGAGTTCGGCCAAATCCGAAGCTGCATACTCGCCGGTGCGCAGCAACCGCTCTATTTCCGCAGCGTCTTGACGCATACTTTGCAGCCGGTTTTCGTCTTGGCTTAGCCCATCTAATTGTGCTTGCAAATGGCTGCGGCGTTCCCGCAATTCTTGGTAGGGCGCTAATTCCTCTTCTAGTTCGCGGTATTCATGTCTGAGGACTTGAATTTCGCGCTCGGAGACGGCCAACTGTTCGCGGACTACCCACAGTTGGTTCCAGATTTCCTGCTGTTGGGAGTGGTGTTTTGCGACTACCAAATTCCAGTAGTGTTCGTCTAAAGGTCGATCGCACAAAGGACAATTCCCAAAATTTGCATCCCGCACCATTAAAGGCGAATTCGATGGCTCGTTTTCCGCAAAATTCGAGGATTTACCTTCGCCTGCGGTTTTTTCTCCTTCATTTTTCCGCAGCAGTTGCAGTTTTTGGTCGATTTCGGCGAGTCTGGTTTGATAGTCGCGGCTTTTGGCTTGCAGGTTTCCTAGAAAGTCGTGCCTTTCTTGACCTTTTTCGCGGACTCGCTGCTGATAAACTCGCTTGTTTTCCAACTGCAAAATTTGATTGGCGATCGCCGAGATTTCCTGCTGTAATTGTGGCTGTCGCTGCTGCTGCTGAACTTGCACCTGTCGGTTGATTTCGTCTAAGCGGGCGGTTAAACCGGCGCGGGCGCGATCGAGCTTTTGTTGCTTTTGCTGCTGCTGTTGTAGCAGGGGCGAAACTTGCAGTTGCAGTTGCTCTAGTTCGTTGAGGCGCGATCGAACTGCTTGCAACTGTGCGAGTCCTTTGTCAACCTCCGGCTGCTGTTTGAGAATCTCCCGAACATCTTTTTCATCCTGTTCTAAAACATCTAATTGAGCTTGCAACTGCTGAATTTTGCTTTGCAAAAAGCTCAGTTCTTGCCGCTGCTGTTCTTGCAATTGCTGACGCTGATTTTGGGCTTGTTGGTTAGCTTTTAATTTGCCAGAGAGAGTCTCTTCTGTGGCTTGCAAGCTGTGGAAATACGCGATGCCTGCTGTTATTTCATTTTCTTGCCCTAGGAGGGCTTGCAGCTCATGAAGCTGCTGTTTGGCTGCGCTGAGTTCTTGCTGCAAGCGGCGGCATTCTTGAGAGATATTGTAGTGCTGTTGCTGGTGGCCGGCGAGGAGTTTTTGCCAAGTTTGGCGGTTGTGGTGCTGGAGTTGCAGTTGCTGCAACTCGGTTGTGTCGGCTTGCTGCTGTGAAGAGAGCAAATCGGTTGCTTGCTGCAATTGAGTTTGTTCGGAGGCGATCGTCTCTTTTTGTTGCAGTTGCTCTTGTACGGTTAGCAAACTCTGTTTGAGCACTTCGACTTGAGCTTTAAATTGTTTGGACGTATCTTTGGCTTGTTCGGATAAAGTATCGTAGGAGTCGAGTTTGAGCAGGTTGGCTAAAACTTGTTTGCGTTCGATCGGCTTTTTGAGCATAAATTCATCAGCTCGCCCCTGCCGCAAATACGCCGAGTTGATGAAAGTATCGTAATCTAGTTTGATGTGTTCGAGGATTTTTTGCTGAGTTGTTCTCAGCCCCTTGTCTGTGAGCGTGCGAAAATTCACCCCCCCCGACCCCCCCTTACTAAGGGGGGGAGAAGAATTCACTTCTTCGGACTCCCCTTTACCAAGGGAAGAATTCCCTTCTTGTGGCCCCCCCTTACCAAGGGAAGAATTCACTTCTTGTGGCCCCCCCTTACCAAGGGGGGGGAAGGGGGGGTTTGTTGCTACTTGAAATTCCAAACTTCCCGATTGTCCGCGCCGGCGGTTGCGAATCACCCGGTAGATTTGGCCGCCGGTGGAGAAAGTGAAATCAACGCGCACATCTGTTTCGCCGATATGGATGATATCGTCTTCCGTATCGCTGCGGCAACAGCCCCAAAGTGCCCAGGCCATCGCTTCTAAGAGGGAGGATTTGCCAGCACCGTTAGGCCCGCAAATGCAAGCGGTGTGCAGGCCGCGAAAGTCTAAACCGGCTTCGCGATAGCTGAGAAAATTTTTGAGTGTAAGTTGTATAGGAATCATTTAGGCCATCGCGCCATACAATCTATCTATAAATAACACTATTTGTGCGCTGTTGCCTAGTTATTCAATCCAGATCCAGAACAATTGTCAGTGCTTCTGCAATTTCTTCCTTGACACTCCTCGCCCTGAAGGCACGAGGATTCTTAAGACATTTCGATCTTAATATCCCTATTGCTAGGGTTCCCAAACTCACTGCGTTTGCTTTTTGAGGGTGGTGATATCTTGTGGGCGTTTAGGTACATAATACCAGGTTTCGCGGAGTCCCCGCGTACCATTTCTAAAGCTCTATCTCTAATAGTTTTTGCAGCACCGATGTCAGCATGTTCATGATAGCCACATTCAGCACACATGAATTTTTCGCCATCTCTATTAGACTTATCTGTGTGACCGCAATTTCGGCATTCTTGGCTTGAGTATTTAGGATTGACTTTAATTACGACTTTTCCTTGCTTTGCAGCCAGATACTCAATTTTTAAAATCAATTCACCCCAGCTTGCATCCGATATAGAACGGTTCAAACCTTTCTTTCTGGATTGTCCGTTCTTGAGGTATTTTCCTGTTTTTTCGTCAATTTTTAATCGACACCGACGTAGCATTCCAGAAATATTCAAGTTTTCTAAAGCTATCGCATCAATATTTTTATCCACTATTTTGTGGGCGGTTTTCCATTGATACGCTTGACGTTTATCACCGCTCTTTTGATGAAAAAGCCCGAGTTTTTTAGCTGCTTTTTTACGATTTTTACTACCTTTGACTTTGCGACTAACCCGTCTCTGTCTGATTTTTAAGGTGCGTTTAGCTTTTTTGGTGGTTGAGAACTTGGGATTTTCAATAAAAGAGCCATCAGAAAGATGAACCAGTTTTGTAATCCCCAGATCGCATCCAATTACTTTAGCAACATCTTTGAGAGATTTAGTTAAGTAATCGGGAATAGACTTGGACTCGATCCTAATAGACACTTGCCAACCATTTTGCCGTTTTCTAACCGCACAGGCTTTGATGCTAAAACCATCTGGAATTGAGCGTGAGTTATAGAATCGCATCCATCCTAGTTTTGGTAAGTAGATTTTGTTGCCTTGTATCTTTACTCCCATGACAAAAGTGAAAGAAGTAAAATTGCTACGATTCTTAAACTTAGGGAAGCCTCTACCTTCAAAGAAGTTTTTGTAGGCAATATCTAAGCGTTTAACGTTCTGCTGTAGAACTGTTGAATCTATTTCGTTGTACCAAGGTCTAGCTGTTTTCAACTCGGGCAAAGCTGTAATTTGGATATCTCCAGCACTGCGACGAGGATTCTTAATTTTGCCTTCCGAGTCTACTTTTGAGTTTTTCCAAGGATTACCAGTCGCACCATTCTTGCTAACAAAGCAGGTTAACGGCAAGTTTCACTTTTAGTTCTAATATCGCAGTAATCACCTTGAACAAACTGTTGACTGTACTGGGTAATTCTATCGTTGAGACACCAATTATAGTGACTGCGAAGCATATCCACCCAGTGCGACATTTTTAAATCTTGCGTCTGGTTGGGACGCAGCTTGTAAACGTAGTTTGTTAGCAAGCTTAAATCACCCCCTAATTAGTTAAGTTGTTTGAGTTTAAAATGAAACTGCCAATTCAGTCAAGGAATTTGTTAGATTTCTTAATCATGGAAGCATCTAAAGCTTTATGTTCACCACTCAAGTAAAGCCGTCCTCAAAGGACGAGGTTTTAAACCCAAATTTTTGATAATTGTCTCGGACAAGGTTCCGAGTTGTCGGACAAATCTTTGTTGGGAAACGGAACGGACTTGAAAAGCGTCGGCGGCGGAGACTTTAGCCAAGCCATTTTCGCCGCTGGGTTCTAGTCAAACCATCCAATCAAGTGGGGAAAAAAGATCGTTCCATGCTGTAATTGGAACAATTACTTTGAGCCGCAAAATTCCCACTTCATCATCGCTGACAACCACAACAGGTCTAGTTTTGCCGATTTCATCTCCCACCGTTGGATCTAGTCTGACAAGCCAAATCTCGCCCTTACGCATTAGTTTCTACCCCTGCGCGGAGGTATTCTTCCTCTGAATCGAAATACGGTTCGCTGTCGGGCGACCACAAATCGTGAAGCGGCCCTCCTGGTTCATATAAGGGGACTGCTGCTTCTGCTGCGGCTCTGAGTTTCCGCTTTCTCTCAGCTTTGCGCTGGGCTTTTTCTTCTATTTCTTCGCGCATCATTCGCGAAGCTGTTTCGATGATTTCTAGGCGTTCTTCTGCTGTCAGATTTTTGAGTGCTGCTAAGATTTCTGTTTTGGTCACGGTTTTTTCGGGTGGTTGGTGAGAAAGTACGATCGCACCATGATTATATCTTTCACAAAAATCAATATCGCCGCTCTGTGCTGATGACAAGCGAATTTCAAAGGTGGTACCCGCCACGTGATTTATCCGTGGAATCAATCCACAATCGAAAATCGAAAATCCTCAAGCCCCCGCATTTATCCGTGGGGTCAATCTAAAATCTAAAATCTAAAATCTAAAATCGATTGACGCACCCTACATTACCGGTCTGTGCTGATGGCGCACTCTACACGAATCGCATTAACAGATTTTCCACCATCAAAAAGGGTTGACTGTATTCCTACAGCCAACCCCGCGCATATTTATTTGTCGTGCGTTTGCTCAAACAGCAACACTACCTGGCAAGATTCGGGAACGTATAGCCGACACCGACTAACAATCCCACTTCAGCTCCGTCCACAAAACCAACATTCAGTCCCGCTGTTGCTGTAAAATTTCTCGACAGCGGCACATCTACACCCCCCGAAATCAGGAAGCCCAAAGTACCGTTATCGCCAGTAGAAATTACCACGCCAGCACCTGCATAGGGAGCAGCACTAATCACAAAATCCTCGCTGACTTCGACGGCCTCTTGAGATACAAAATCGAAGGTAACGGGAACTAGAAAAGCTAAGTTGTCGCGGAACAAAACAGTCGGTCTCACCGACAAATTGCTCGTCAAACCGATTTTGCTAATAATCGCAAATGAACCGTCGCCTAAGGCTGAATCTCCGCCAAAACCTAGATTGCCGCCAATGCCGATGTAGCTGGGCCCGGAACGGGTAGCTCGGCCTGGTCGGATTTCACTTCCTTGAGCCACTTTTTCAGTTGGTTCCGAGACAGTTGCCGGTTTTTGGGCAACTTTCGGTTTGTTTGTCAGAGCTGAGGCGGAAGTGCTGACAGGATTGCTCAACAATTCTTGTGCTGTTTTGACTTCTTTTTCTTCCTTGGTTGCAGTCGGTTCAGAATTATTGCGATCGGCAACAATTGAGGTAGGTCGATCGCTCTTTTTGGCAGTCTCGCTCGTTGACTGCACTTTGACGCCATTATCAGCAATCTTAGCGGTTTCTTCCGACTTTTGTGTCTCAGCAACAATGGAGGTATTTTGCTCGGTTTCTGTCCCAGCAATTTCCGATGTTGCTGCTTCCGATTTTTCGGGTGCAGCAATAGATACTTGCAAGTTGGCTGCCGGTTCAGAGGCTGCTGGCTCTACCGCTTCTGTTAGTTCGCTCCAACTGATTGAATCAATTTTTGTATTAGTAGCCGTTGTTTCTGCGTCGGGTTTAACTGCTGAAGTTGCCGCCGGCTCAGAAATTTGGTCAATATTTTGAGTTGCCATTGTTGCAGTTGTAGCGACATCGGGCAAGTGACCCGTTTCAGCTTTCGCTGACAGGGTACTGCAACAAACAGCTAAAGCTGCAAGATTTATTAACGCGAAACCAGACTTGGAAAATAGACTCTTCATAAGAAACTCCTCAATGAACGGTGTGTTAAAAGTTTGACATTCTCCGACAATCAGGCGCGGGGATTCTTGGTTCAACGAAACCACTTAACTAGCGAATCCTTGCGTCATCTAGACTAGAGGTGGGATTCTCCCCAAGCGTTTATTCGGGTATGCCCTACCCTATTTGCATTGCTGCAAGTCCTGTTTAAGTTTGAAACAAATTTGTTTCAAACTACTGTTCGTCTAGCCCCTATAAATCTTTTAACCACTGCTAGGAAGAAACTAGAACAATGCAGTAGAACCGCAGAGATTTAATTGTCAAGGTTCAGTGCTTTGCCGTTTGGCAGCAAGGTTTTGTAAGTGGTTGATTACCTTGACCACTATAATTAACAAGGGTACCTTAAACAGATGACAATGGCAAGAACCAAAGTATACTACAACTTGCGACTAACTGAAATAGAATGGGAGGAGTTAGTTGCTTATATTGAATAAAAAGCCGTTCTAGATGGACGGGGCTTTAAACCCAATTTCTTGGTAAGTGTTTGAGGGCGACCGTCGAGAGCTTTGCTAAAAAAAGACACAAATATGAGTTGTGTTGTTCCTAGATTGGCACTCAATCGTTGAAGAGTCAACTATCAAGCTGATTAGATTCAAGAACCGACCGCGGGTTTAGAGGTTAATTAAAATTAACCGTTCGATCGGCTAAAAATCAATCCTAGGGATGATTTCACCCTTAATCCAGTTTAATTGAGGGGTCGATCGGGCGCCTCGCTTGCATTCTACAATACTGTACTTGATGGCGCGGCGCAGCAGAACCCTCAAAATCCCGTTTTTGAGGGCGCACCAGCTCGAAACCTAGAGACAGCAAGCTTTCAAAACAGTTTTGGCAGCAGGGCCGTCCCGAGCAAGCGCAGTTGCACCAAGGCGATCGGCTGCTGCAGAGTCCCTGACAAGTAATGTAGAATAATAGCACCGATCCGAGAAAGAGTTGGGGCTCGATCGTGTCAAAATTACTGAATATTATGATAATTGTGTAAAATTTAGTGTTCTATTAGTAAAGTTTAGCCTTCGCTTTCGCTCAGGGTCTAACCATCTAACAACAGCACGCAACTCAACAAGTAAAAACAGACAAAGTATCTCATCTCAACCTGACTTTATGAGCAAAGTTCTAGTCATATTAGGCGAATTGAGCGATCGCGACATCGATTGGATGCTCGCCAACGGCACCCGCACCCAAGTCCCCCCCGGCACAACCCTGATTACCGAAGGTAAGCCCTTAGACGCCCTGTACATAGTTCTGGATGGAACTTTGAGCGTTTCTGTATCATCTTTGGGCGGCAAAGAAATTGGAACAATTATTTCCGGGGAAGTGTTGGGCGAAATGTCTTTTGTAGACGGGAGGCTTCCTTCTGCTAGCGTCACGGCAATTGAAGAGTGCCTCATTCTGTCAATTCCCAGGCGGCTGCTAACTGAAAAACTCGAGCAAGACGTGCTTTTTTCCCTGCGGTTTTATCGGGCGATTACCAAATTTCTGTCGTCGAGACTGCGGGGTACAGTCAAACGCTTCGGCGAAGATACTGATTATTTAATATATCAAGACCCCGACGACGAGCGCGCCATCCCGCAAAATTTGGAAAATCCAGATTTGGCTGAATCTAGATTTCAATGGCTGTTGCAGCGTTTGAAGGGGATTTGAAGTTCGGGAACTAGCAGTGTACGGGAGTTAACGGATGTTGAGGGGAGTTCGGCAACGGATTTGCTTGAGCGAGGATTTAACGAATGGATGTTGAAGTTTGAGGGAAGAGGTTCGAGGGAAGAAGGAAAAAATAAGATAATCCCTTTTTTCTCTTTCTTCTTTTTCTACCCATGCCCCCTTAACAATTGGGAATTGGGAATTGGAAATTGGCAATTTCCAGTTACCAATTCCCAATTACCCATTAGAAAACATATTTTTCAGCGACGCGCCAGTAGCGGGAAAAACGCTTCAAATCAATGTAACCATCGTAGCGGACAAAGGGTTCGTGCGGTAAAACTTCTACAGGGATCGATCGCTTAATTTCCCGGCAAATATCGTGAAACCGAGGACTGGGACTTTCCGCAGTCACCACTTGATTCGCGCCGGATTCGATCGCAAAAGCGATAACTTCCGCAGCCACATCGCCCCGCCGAATAACTACCGGCAACTCCAGCAAACATTCGTAAATAAACACCATTCGTTTGAGACTCAACTGCCATTCATCAATGAGCGCATCATCCCAAACCCAGATGGCAGGTGCCTCTGGGTGCGCTTGAAAAGCGGGGCCTTCAGGACTCAAACAGTCGCCGTGCAGCCAAATAATCCGATCGTTCATAAATTACGAATGGGTAATGGGGAATGGGGCATCGGGAATGGGGAATGGGGAATTGGGCATCGGGAATGGGGAATTGGGCATCGGGAATTGGTATTTGGTAACTAATGACAACAGTCAACAGTCAACAGTCAACAGTCAACAGTCAACAGTCAACAGTCAACCAATAAATTTTTAATTTATGCGACCTTTTTGAGGGCGGTTCCAACTTTTAGAACCGCCGCTGCGATCGACCTTTTCTCCTGCAGGAAACAACTTGCCTTCCAAATATTCGTAAGTCCCCTCAAAATCGCATTGCCCGTACAGAGGACAATCGCGACAATAAACCGCCTTAGTGTAACGCTCCAAATTTTCCCGATTAAAAAAATAAGGCTTGTGGCTAAAAGTGCTGGCTACCCACTGCCAAGAAAGATTGTTGCTTGCCGGATCTCCATCTAGCAAGTGTTGCAAAAACCAGCGAGCTCCGGCTTGCCAGCGCACGCGGCGCCAGTGTACCAGATAAGCGGCAGTCCACATCCGCTGGTGGTTGTGCAAATAACCAGTGTCTCGCAACTGGCGGCTGAAACTGTCGATGCAAACCAAACCAGTCGTGCCCTCCACGACATCCTCCGGCAGAGTTTCGCTGTAATATGAAGCAGTGTAACCAGTTTTGTAGGCTTCCCGGTCTTCCCAAATCCCCTTGCCCCATTCGGCGTACAGTCGCTGCCAATAATCCCGCCAACCCAACTCGTTAACGAGTTTTACGGCCTCTTCTCGATACCGCACCTTCTCCAGCACCGCATCCCGGACTTCCGCAAGACTCAAAACGCCGTAGCGCAAATAGGGCGACAAGCGCGTTACCGCACCGTTGAGGAAATTGCGGGTTGAGGCGTACTTGCCGGGGTCAACTTGTTGCAGGGCTATCTCGGCTGCTTTCCGCCCGCCTAAAATCGGGGCTACGCTGCTGTCCCGGGCGGCTGCTTCGGGGAACTGTTCGCGCACGTAGGCAATTAATTCGTCGCGGCTAGCAAATTCCCGCTCCATGTCCTGACTCATTGTTTTTTCTCAAGCGCCTGTTATTGTTTCTTAATGTTAAAGCTATTTGTTCGGGCGTGCCCGATCGATCGCCCCTCCATTGCCACGAGATCCTGGTAACTCACATCTTGCACGTCAGCAACAGGCTTCCGGCCTGTTCCACAAGAAAATCTACTCTTTGTGGAACAGGCCGGAAAGCCTGTTCATAAAAGGCTAATTGAGAATGGTGCAAGATCTCAGTGGTAACGTACAGTTTGCCCCGACCGCATTCGATCGTCAGCCCGCAGCCAAAATTAGCATCAAAGTCAGTACACTCATATACTAACCGTGCTATATTGTTTCTACAGCTTCACTCACACTATGCACACGACTCGGTTTATCGAAATTTGCTAGAAACTTGATAGAAGTTTGAAACCCTTACAGAACCTCGAAAAAACAATATGTACGCTAAATCACAAGCCCTTCCTGAGACAATCAAAGTTCAGTCTGATAACGGTTCACTCCGCTTACAATTCAGTACCAAGTACAATCCCATTTTTGGGGGTAAGCGGAAGCATCAGGGTTTAGGGATGAAGGATACTCCTGAAAATCAGCAAAAGGCGATCGCTATCGCGTGGCGGATCGAAGGCGACCTACAGCACCCAGACTGGCAGCAATTGTTTGACCCCACTTTTGCCAAGTACGGCTTAAAAACTAAGTACGCTGCCGAACTAAAACTGGCAGCACCCATACCTGAACCGGAGCCTGAAATCACGGTAGGGGCAATGTGGGAAGATTACTTGGAATGGAAACGTCCGCAGTTGCAGCCCACAACGTTTGAAACCATTTTTGCTGGAACTTACACCAATATCATCAAAGGATTGCACTGGAATCCTTCTAAGCATGAATTTGTTGATAATGGAAGCGAAATATACAGCCTTTTGCTTTCAGACAGCAATCTAGAGCAACGAATCGCTCAACAGACTGCAAGTGTTAGAAATAAAGCTAGGGTTGAGGCTGAACTTTCCCAAGCTTTCACTCGCTTACAATCCCTAGGTAAAACCAAACTTACTGTTAATCCGTTCGTAACTATCAGTAGAAATATAGAAAATAAAGCTGATAAATACAAACCAACAATAACAGCAGCCGGAGATGTTAAAGAATGGTGGGAAACTGATGATACTGATATCGACCCAGAAGAAAAAGACCGCCGTGCTTTTACTAAGGAAGAACGAGACACTATTGTCAAAGCTTTTTACGAATCTTCAAGTCGAAGACATCGTCAAGTAGCATCTTTGGTTGAGTTCTTGTTTTTAACTGGATGTCGCAGCGGGGAAGCCTTCGCTCTAAGGTGGCAAGACGTATTTATTGGACGCAACAAAAACTATGTCAGGTTTAGCAAGTCTTACAACGGAAGGCTTAAAAACACTCAGGTTACGAAAACAGGCGAGATACGATTGTTTAAAATCTATCCCAAACTTAACGATTTACTGCTATGTATCAAGCCTGATAATGCAAAACCAACTGATTTAGTTTTTGTTAATACACAGGGCAATTCTTACAATACGAATACTTTTGGCGACCTATGGCAAGAGGCTCGATGTGGAACAAAAGGGAAAGTTTACCGCTATCCCGGTGTAGTTACTCAATTAGCCGATGAAGGTAAAATAAGCTGCTACCTCTCCCCTTACCATACCCGTCACACGTTCATTACCCTTATGGCACACGCTGGCACCGATTTATTGTTATTGGCAACCGCTTGCGGTAACAGTGTGGAGGTTATCCAAAAACATTACTTAGGAGTCAATACCGCTGCAAGTTTTCCCGACGTGTAAAAGTGTAGCTCCCTACTCCTACCCTACTGACCGCCCCCTAAAAAGGGCGGTTTTTTGTTGTCGATCGCCCGGCACGGAAGCAGGAATTTTTCACTCACATTGTGTGTATAGTACGAATCAAGGCAGTAAAGTCTCTCTCTGCTCTCAAGTGTATTTTCTGGCTTAGCCGGCTACAGTTGCCGGCTACTTGTGAAAAAGGAAGTCTTTAGGCGCCTAACAGCAAAAAATGACCAAATAGTAAATTTACCAAAGTGTTTTTGCAGTTATAATAATATCAATACTCCATGGCGTGTGTGAGCCAGTAACACGCTATCGCGCTTTATGCGGCTCGATTAATCAAGAAGCAGCAGAATCGCTCCTGTACGGCGATTGATTAAAAAGTACAGGAGGAAGAAAACCTTACAAATTACCGACACCCAAGTCGTTAAAATGGGGCTTGTTGGAGAAGTGAAACGGTTTCACGCAAGTCTCATAAGCTTGAAATAGTAGGTTCGACTCCTACCTCCGACTTTTAATCGAACAGCAAAAAACCCGGCTGTTACACCGGGCAAACCCTAAAGACCCAGAACCGAGATAATCGAAACGTTACTCTTCCTTGAGGCTCATTGTCACGGGTGGCGCAAGGTGTTCTTGCATTCTTCCTACCAGCTCTTGCAGTTGCGATTGAGTAACACTTTCTTCTGTGATTTCTAGCCCGGTTTCCTCTTCCATTTTAGCTAGTCTCTCGGATAGAATTGTGTCACGTTCCACCAGCATTTTAAAAGCCTCAATAATTAAGCTCCAAACGTTCATTGTGACTGTCCTTACGCACGTTGTTAACGTATCAAGCATAGCACAGCAACTTAGTCTTAACACGGCAAAAACTACTGCTTACACTGTGGAATAAAAAATCAACGTATTATTTTATACACAATAGCTAAAAGTAAGTGAACTGTCCCTATTTTCAAGTCTATTTTCTGGTTTAGCCGGCTACAGTTGCCGGCTATTTGTGGAAAAGGACTCCTAAACAACCTTTGACTTTTTGGCTTTAAGCCGCTTAACCATGTCCTTTAATTCTGGTTTCATGTCACTTTTTTTAGGATTGGTTCCCAATACGTCCTTCATAAGAAAAACGTCAAGAGATTTTAATTTAATAAGTTCATCCTTTTTCCTTAAAAGTTCTTCCTTGATAGCGCCTTTGCCAGCGGCTTCTCTTTGTTGATTCGTAGTTGTTTTACTGCTACTTGCCCCACTACCTGACGAATTTTTACCACCTGCTCCTCTAGCCATTTCTTAGTGCCTCATTTATTGATATTTGCCCCGGTTTGAATTTCCACGCTGTAATCGGTATCAAGCTAGGGTTTAGCATTTTACCGAGAACCTTTTCAACATCATCATCTGTTTTAAGTCCTGATACGTTAATTTTTTTGGGTTCTTTCTTGCCGAACCCTTTGTGACCTTCATAAATAGTAAAACACACGGGAACTTCTTCTGGAACAAGCAGCGGTTCAAGTCCAATTCCGTCTGCAACAAACTCAATTTTTCTACCATTTTCAGCTAGGGTTGCCATCACTTGAGTGAGCTGCATCATCGCAGCTACTTCAAAGCGCTGAGTGCTATTCCCGTCGCTCATACTTTCTGCCATCATCTCGTACATGGCGGATGCCCACGCCGTAGCGTTTACGTTCTGCCATTCGCTCCCTAACGGCTTACTTTTGGGATTGATAATCAATCCGTTGGCTAGCATTCTGAATAAAGCTTGCATGATTGAATAATAATCGAAGCAGTTATCGTTACCGCTACCACCTGGAACAAGAAAAGCGTTACTTACCGGGAATTTATTTCTCTTAAGCTTAGCAATTCCTAGATACTTGTAAATTTCTTCAACTTTGTCACAGCAATCTTTCATTTTTTTAATTTTATTAGGTTTATTGGGTAAATATGGCGAAGGCGGCGGTGGGGGTGGAGGCAGTTCTACTGGGCCGTAGTAAGGAATGCAGGCGAAAGGGATATAAATTGCTTCAGTGTAACTTTCGGGAAATATTTCTTTTTCTTTTTTATTTTGCTCGTTATTAATTTTTAAGAAATTTCTTATTTCCCTAAAACTCCCCCAAAAAAACAAAGGTAATTTATCACCTGTAAAATATATGCTAGCAGCATTTTGTCTGATTATTTCTTTATTTTCAAAAAAGCCTGTTTCAGGATTTCTAACCGCTATTGGCTCATAAACTGGAATTCGATGTACAAACAATTTTACTCCATTTTTTTCAATTATTACCTCATCAAAAGTTGTAGGATTAGGAGTAATGCGTTCAACTTGAGAGGATAATTTCATTGGCGCACGACCAACATATCCACCAAGTCTTTCTTCGATAGGACTTAATATTTTACGTTTTATAAAAGCTGAAGCAAAACCTTGGTAAGGAAGATTAATACTGTTACTTTTGACATGAACAAAGACCCATCCTTGAACGTCAGTATCAGGTACTTCTACGGCTTCGGGAGTTGAATCATTTGGTGTGGGCGTTGGTGTGGGCGTTGGTGTCGGCGTTGGCGACGGCGTAGGTGATTCTGAATCTTTAGGCTTAAAGTCAACACAAATCTCACCACCCGGAATACCGTAACATACTGAAACTGTTTTTTTACCCTCACTATCGATAGCTACTTCAATTTTGGCTCCTCCTGCACTGATTGAAGTAGTCACATTACCTTCGTCGTCAATTTCAATTTCTCCACCAAATCCTGCAATGTTTATGCCTAATTCTACTTCTTTAACTACTTGATTGCCAAATTCATCGTAACCAATTGTTACTCCGACGTTTCCTCCTAATTTTCCTTTTGAAGAACCTACGCCTAATCCTAGTTTAGTTGTGTTATTACTGACGTCTCGTTCAATTGTAATTCCTTGATTAGGTATTAGTCCTTCGGTTCCAAATCTTGCGCGAGCGCTAATATCGATACCTCCAACATCTCCTAAATCTGTTTCTCCCGCAATGTTTATTCCTCCACCACTATCCGTTCTTTCTTGCTTTTCTTGTCTAGGTGAAAAATCACTTCGTTCTGTCCTATCTTTTCGGTTAGACATATATTATTTAAGTTTAAATATTAAGCTTAATCGGAATTAACGAATCTAAAGCCGATGGTGGGATTTGAACCCACGACCGTTCGATTACAAAGCGGAATAATTGATCAGCACTGAATGGCGACCCCAACGATTAAGCAGTATATATAACCATTATTTTTCCTGGTTGATTCCCCATTTTTGAAATAGCATTAGGGTGCAAATTTAAATACAAGTTGTTCGACCAAGAATAGATCGACCACCAATTTGTATATAAA
>NZ_JAUBTO010000028.1:0-20611 GCF_036702495.1 Microcoleus sp. C2D2
CTCCGAATCCAACTCCGGCACCGAGTCCAAGTCCGGGGACAACTCCGAATCCAACTCCGGCACCGAGTCCAAGTCCGGGGACAACTCCGAATCCAACTCCGGCACCGAGTCCAAGTCCGAATCCAACTCCGGCACCGGGGACATTGCCGACACAGGTTCCGAGTCCGACTCCGACTCCGACGACGACAAGTCCGACTCCGAGTCCGAGTCCTTCCATCGTCCCGACTCCAACTGCGGCGCCCCCACCTCCTCCGCCTTTTGGCGGGGGGCCGACTCCGCCGAGTTTTACATCTCCGACTCCTAACCAGCCGCCGATCGTGGAAACTGGCAAGACGCTGACTGGTTTGCAGAATTTGCCTCTGTCTCTGAGCATTTCGGCGCCCAGCGACCCGGAGGGTCAGCCGCTGTCGATCGGGGTAGTAGGACTTCCCAATCCTACTTTCGGTCAAGTAATTACCGGTACCGAACCGATCGCCGTGAACCAAAAATTGACGGTTCAGGAATTGCTCGGCCTGAAATTTCAACCTGCAACTAATGCGATCGGGCAAGCCGGCTCCTTCAGCTACAGCGTAGCTGACGACCAAGGCGGCACGGCAGCAGCCTCAGTGGCGATTAACATCAATTCTTTCGATACCTCCGTAACTGTTCCAACTACCCTGTCGCCGATTGCTGTCGATGACGGCATCGTATTTACAAATACGAATAATTTGCTGCCCACTTTCATTGACGTGCTGGCGAACGATTCCAGCCCGCAAGAAGGGCCGCTCAACATTATCAATGTCAGCACACCGAAACTGGGGATAGCGGTAAATCTTGTCTCTCAAGTGCAATTCATCCCCGGCAACGTAGCGGGTACAACTGCTTTCACCTACAGCGTCAGCGACGGATTCGGGACAAGTCCGGGCACAGGTACTGTCACCGTTCAAATCTTGCCGGCTGATAGCGGGTTTAACAAGTTGGTTGGGGGTTCTTTGCCGGACAATTTTAACGGTTTCGCGGGCAGCGATACTATTGATGGTCAAGGCGGCAACGATACGATTAACGGCGGTTTGGATAACGACGTGCTCGTAGGCGGCCCCGGCGCAGATACCATGACGGGGGGCGGCGGCAGCAATCAATACCGCTATACCAGCCCAGCAGATGGTGGGTCGGCCTTTAATGCTGCTTCTGCAGCGGCAATTGAGGCTGCGATCGCGGCGGGCGGATACGATGAGATTACTGATTTTAAAGACCTCGGTGTGCCGATCGCGGATCAGTTTAATTTTGCCCCCGGATTTCCGAATCTGGGCGGTAACACCCAAGTTCTGCTGAATGTGCAGACAACAGTTTCTGCAAATATTCTGGGAGGAAGTGCTTTCTTGTTTGCCTACGATTCCGGCGGCAATACTTACATCATTTATGACGGCAATGGCAATAACCTCACCGGCAGCGATTCTCGCATTTTGGCGAAGTTAAATGGTGTAACTGGGGTTTCTTCTCTTTCGGGATTTGACTTTACTTTTATCTAAAAAGATAAGAGGTTTGAAACCGCAGATAAACGCAGATAAACGCCGATTTATTTGGTAGTTTATCTGCGTTTATTTGCGTTCATCAGCCGTGAAAAATTAAATCTGATTATCTTCAGAAAACAATCCCAACAAAGGAGCGAGAATAGCACGTAAAACAAAGCCACGGGTCTGTACTCAGTAGGCAACTCCCCACTTTTATAGCAGAAGTCCGATGTCCGTCGGAAGAAGGAAGAAGGAAGAAGCAGTAATAGCAATGGTTTCAGCGGTTAAGAATGTCCTAACCGTCTTGGCGGTTGCTATATCTAGGAATATAAGAGGTTTGGAACCGCAGATAAACGCAGATAAACGCCGATTTTGTTTGCAGTTTATCTGCGTTTATTTGCGTTGATCTGCGGTAAAAAATTAAATCTGATTATCTTCAGAAAACAATCCCAATAAAGGGCCGAGAATAGCGCCGAAAACAAAGCCGCCGGCGTGGGCCCAGTAGGCAACTCCCCCGGATTCCATGCCGACAGTTGCCGGGGCATTCAAGGAAGCCAAGCCATTCAATGCTTGCTGTGCAAACCAAAATCCTAGAAAGAAGAAAGCGGGGACTCTGACGGTGGTAATAAAGATTCCCAAGGGAAGCAGTGTCAGAACTTTGGCTTGGGGATACCTGAGAATGTAAGCTCCCATCACGCCTGCGATCGCGCCGCTAGCACCCAGGGACGGAATGGCTGATGTTGAGGAAAAAAACCACTGAGTTAGTGATGCTAAAACGCCGCAAGTAAGGTAAAATATTATAAATTTGACGTGTCCTAAACGGTCTTCTACGTTGTTGCCAAAAATCCACAGAAATAACATATTTCCGGCGATGTGGAGAAAGCCTGCGTGCAGGAATTGGGAGCTAATTAGTGTCGTCCATTCGGGAAATGGCGAAACTGGCAGAGCAACCGGACACATATTGCTTAACTGGCAAGGAATTACGGCCCAAGAGTAGAAGAATTGGGTTAATTGTCGATCGGGCAAAGTGAGTTCGTACAAAAATACTAATATGTTTGCGGCAATCAGCCCGTAGGTGACGTAGGGAGTGATAGTAATGGGATTGTCATCGCGTAAGGGAACCACAGCCTTTTTTCCTCATCAAAATATTGGCAACACAGTAGCGCATTTATCGCCCTGGTGTCTCCTGTCTAAAGGAAGAGGGAAGAAGTCAATCGATTTTAGATTTTAGATTTTAGATTTTAGATTTTAGATTTTAGTTTAAAGAATTGAAGAATTGAAGAAAGCGACTTCACGGATGTATCCGGGGGCTGGTTATCGGATACTATATTTTTTATTTCTGCACGGATGAATCCGGGGGCTTGTACCGCCGCCGGGTGCCGCAAGCTTCCTTCAAACCCGCCGTTTACGGCTGAAACAAAAATAGAACCCCTTTAATAAAACCCTCAACCTTGCAGTTACTTGAACATCTGCTTTTTAGTCTTGGGTTTTATTTTACCGCAAAGGCGTATATTTTATTATTGGATAGCAAGTTTGTAGTTGCGATATTGGTGCGGGTTTTAATCCCTCAGGACAACTACAAACTTATTTATCCGCTTGCTGATTACATTTTTACAGCGGGGCTAGTCGAAGGTTTAGGCGACTTAATTTCCTGGGAAACCGCACGGGCGCGGTAGAGTTTAGCAACGGCTTGCTCGCACTTAGACAAATCCGATTCTATCTCTGTCAAAATGGCAGTTGATACGGGATCTGTGAACTTCACCCGCAGGTTGTTAATATCAACAACACCGGTTTGCAAATCACCCAGAGTGCTCCGCAGCAAGAACGTTTCATCGGTTCCTTGCATCGACGCTTTTAATTTAGCGTATTTGTCAGCAATTTGGGCGGGAATTGAGGGTTTTTCGCCGAAATAGTTGAGGCGGTTTTCGAGAGCGAGGATGTGGTGCTGTTTATTTTGAATGATTTCTGCCAGCAACGATCGCAACTCGCTGTCTTGGGTTTTTTCCGCATAATTTTGAAAGGCTTCGCTAGAATAGCGTTCCCCTGCGAGGGCGGTATTCAAACCTTTAACAATGTCGCCTTGGGTTGAGCCACCCCAACCATTAGCTAATTTCCACCATTCTGCATTTGTGTCAGTTTCTTCTGGCAAACCGACTTCTTTTCCGCCGTAACCGAGGCGAGCCAGAATTGCGGTAGTAAATATTGCTAAATCTCCCGGTTGGCGGGAAGTGATCAAGTTGCCGTCAACTACTAAAGCTTCGTTGATATAGTTAGCTCCGGCATTGCTCATGTCTTTTTTAATTGACAAGAAACCTGTGGCTTTTTTGTCTTTTAACACGTCGGCTTCAATCAAAACTTGCGGGCCGTGGCAAACAGCAGCGACGATTTTTCCTTGCTCGAATGCTTCTCGTACAAACCTTACTGTATTGGGATTAGTCCGCATTTGATCGGGAGCCATACCGCCGGGAATTATCACTGCATCGAATTCTGCGGGCACTGCTTCAGTGGTAGTTCCGTCAGCTTGCATGGCAAGTTTTCCTTGTTTGCCTGCATACTTTTCGTTTGTCCGGGAACCGAGGACAACTACTTCAAATCCTGCTTGTTTTAAGGCATTGTAAGGAACTAGAAATTCCGAATCTTCAACTGCATTTTCGATGAGTATGGCAACTCGTTTAGTTTGGGCTTTGTTATCGGCTGTCATAATTCAGTTTCCCTCAAGGTACCATTTTCTATCAATTTAATTCATTTGTTGCTGTTTTCGCGTCTTGCTAAAGTGATAAATTAGTAGGTGGGAAAATGTGCGATGGTGAGTCTTTGGAGGTAGTCGTAAAGTGCTATTCGGCGCACCCTACAATTAGATGTTTTGTGCAAGTTGTGCGATCGCATCAATGCACGTAAGAGGCTCCATTAATATCGATCGTAGTCCCGGTAGCGTGCGCAGCCAAACCCGACGCTAAAAATGCGATCACATTGGCAACATCTTGAGGAGGAGCGATTTTGCCGATCGGGATATCGCGAATAATATCAGCTTCGCCGCACTTTTGAATAAACTGATTAGACATTTCTGTACTGACAAATCCCGGTGCAACTGTAAAAGCCAAAATATTATCAGCCGCAAACCCTCTAGCAATGCTGCGAGTTAAAGCCACAATAGCACCTTTTGACGCGGCGTAGTGCAGATAATTCGGGTCATCGCCGCGAAAAGCAGCGCGACTTGCTATATTAATAATTGTACCTCCACTGCGAGTTTTAAAATAAATAATTGCTTCCCGGCACAAGTCGGCAACTGCAACTAAATTAACTTGTAGAGTTTGCTGCCAAGCTGACGACCAAATATCGAACTCGTCCTCTATACCGGCTGACTGCATAATTCCAGCATTGTTAACTATAATATCAATATGACCGCGCCATTTTAAAGCATCTCGCCACAAAATCGAGGCTACGTTTTCCAGCATCAAATCTGCTGCTAATAAATAACATCGATCGCGCGCCACACTTGCTGCTACCGCTTCAGCTTCAGTTTGACTGCGAGAGTAATGCAAAATCACCTCAGCCCCAGCATTAACCAGAGTCCGCACCGTCACTGCACCAATCCCCTTCGAGCCGCCAGTTACTAAAATTACCTTTCCGGTTAAATCAATCATTTTTCTATCTCTATCTCTATTTTTTCTCTTTCTCTGCGCCCTCTGCGCCCTCTGCGGTTAATAAAAAAATAAATCCCCTTCACAAACGAAATAGAATTGCTGTATCATATAGCACCATGCATCTAAATGTGATACAAAAAATTGAGTCAGCCTTGTAGCAGCGGGCGATCGACTCTGGGAGGCCGACCGACTGGGCTCCGGCAATCGGTAATGGGCCCGCTGCCTGAGTGCGATCGACCCGCTTTACGTCATTAAAGCCTTATTTTTTGATGTTTCTTTATTCGAGATACAGCCACTCCTTACACCACTATAGATTCTTTGTCCTTAAACTCGATAACTAAACGGGATTCGGGAGGAGAGGTCGAATTAACTCCATAATTTGGTCAGAGTTAAAGTTATTGACAGAATCAATTAGCGCACTGGAAAGGGTTGGTTGAGATGCGGGAATTTCTGTAATCAACTCGTTCATGGCTTCGGTATCAAGATAGTAAGCAGCTTGATACATTTCTTCTAACCACTCAGAGGACATCACAGCTATATCTTCTGGAGATAAAGTGTAAACACCTAGTTTTTGGGGCTCTTTTCCTGCAACTGTGTAGATGTACTGTACTCCCAAGTATTGAGCGAGTTTGTCAAAGACGAGCCTTTCCTGAAAGGGCTTGCTCATAAACTCGTCACAACCAGCCATAAGAGCTTTCTCTCGATCTTCTTCAAAAATACTGGCAGTTAAAGCAATAATGACAGTCTCTTGTCCCTGAGGGTGTTCTCTAATGCGTTTGGTAGCTGTGCAGCCATCCATGACCGGCATTCGTAGATCCATCCAAATCACGTCTGGGAACCAACTTTCCCAGATTTCGAGTGCTTCAACTCCCTGTGTTGCTTCGCGCACCTCAAAACCGACTGAGGTAAGGAGTTTGACCAATAAGCGACGATTTTCCTCTAAATCTTCAACAACAAGGATGCGGTAAGTTGGTTGTCCTGCAGCTATACCAATCACTCTTTGTTGAGGCAATTCTGAGGCAAGGCACACTGCTTGAGGTAAGTTTACCCCAAGTTCAAAGTAAAAAATGCTGCCCCGATTCAATGTGCTTTGAACCTGAATCTGACTGCCCATGAGTTGGACAAATCTTTGGCTGATAGCTAGACCTAGACCAGTACCTTGATTCAATTTATTCCCAGCTTCAGCTTGCACGAACGGCTTAAATAAGCTGTCAACTTCTGTTGGATCAATTCCCACTCCAGTATCCTCAACTTCAAAACATAGGCGACAGGACGTTTGGTCGCTCTGTTGCGATCTTACTCGTAAGGTGACGCTTCCTTGATTAGTAAACTTAATCGCATTACCCAGCAGATTGACTAAGACTTGATGGAGTTTTTTCTCATCGGTATGCACAAATTGGGGAAGATTGGAGTCTCGATCGACAATTACTTTCAATCCTTTCGATTTGGCTTTAAATTGCAACATTTGTTCAATAGAACGCAGCAATTTTTTTAGATCGAAGTCAGAAAGATAGAGAGTCATCTGTCCGCTCTCTATTTTGGATAAATCTAAAATGTCGTTAATCAATTCCAATAAATGTTCGCCGCTACGATTGACGATCGCCAGATCTTGTTGGAGTTCGGGAGTCAGAACAGGATCGTAACTCATCAATTGCGTAAATCCCAAAATAGCATTGAGAGGGGTACGGAGTTCGTGGCTCATATTGGACAGGAACATACTTTTGGCTCGGTTTGCTGTTTCTGCTGCTTCTTTAGCTTGCTCAAGTTCCAACTCGGCTTGTTTGCGATCGTTAATGTCAATTAAATATCCCAACATTTCCACTGGTCTACCTGCACGATCTCGAATTAGTCTGAGCTGACATAGTATCCAGCGATAAACCCCATCTGAGCGGCGAAGACGGTATTCATGTAAATAAAAATCATTGACGAATGGATTGGCTAAGCCATTAAGCACTCGTTCTACATCATCTGGGTGTAAGTTATGCACCCAAAATTCATCATCTCCTAAAAACGCCATGCTTTCATAGCCAAATACGTCTTTGATATTTTCGCTGATGAACGTTGCTTCATAATTGCCACCAGATTTACAGCTAAAAATAACGACGGGGCTGTAGTTCAGGAGAAAGTTGAGGCGATTTGTGGTAGCTTGCAAGGCTTGCTCAGCTTGTTTGAGCTCTGTCACATCCTCCTGAACCGCAACATATACAGTTCCGTATTCAGGATGCTCAAACCTAGACGTATGAACCCTGCACCAAAAAAGTCTTCCATCTTTTTTCTTATTGTAGACTTCATATTGTGCTTCTCCTTTCTGCTCAATTTGAGTGACAATATCTAGAACGCTTGCGTCTGGTGTAACCTCTGTATCGACATAATTCAAGACACCAACCGATTGACCTGCGAGTTCACCCTCTGCATAGCAAAACATCGCGTCAAATTTGGGATTGGTGTAGACGATCGTGAGCTCTGAGGCTTTAATTAAACACACTCCACCTGCCATGTTATGCATAATAACACTCTGAAGCTCTAGCGTCTTTTGAGCTTCTTTTCGAGCGGTAATTTCTTGGATCTGAGCAATAAAATGCAGTGGATTTCCCTGTTCATCTTGTACTAGCGAGCCATCAAGAAGAATCCAAACCATATGTCCTTGTTTGTGGAAATACCGTTTTTCCAGTTGGTAAGTGGAAATTGTTCCTGCTAATAGCTGATGTGCATACCTAAGATCCAGGTCTAAATCGTCAGGATGGGTAATGTCTTGGAAAGTTAACGCTAACAACTCTTCTGAGGAGTAGCCAATAATCTGACATAAGGCAGGATTGACTTTAACCCAGTGCCCATCAAGTGAAACGATCGCCATTCCAATTGACGCATTTTCAAACGCATTGCGAAACTGCTCTTCACTGTTTCGTAAAGCCACCTCAATTTGTTTGCGTTCGTTTTCAGCCCGCTTGCGATCGTCGATCTCCTTCTCTAAGGCTTGATTGGCCGCCATAAGTTGAGCTGGACTAGGTAAAGCTAAGGCTGATGGAATTAAAAAGACTAGCTCAGATGCAGTATATATAGAAATCAGAGCAGTAATAGCTTTAATTCCTCCAGAAAGCCAATAAGTAGGAAACCAAAGCGTCCAAATTTCCATGATATGAGTTGTACCGCAGGCAATTATGAAGGCGCCAAACAGAAAAAATACTTTCTGAAATGGAGTATCTTGGCGCTGTCGCACAAAGTAGATTAGCATGATTGGGATGGAGTAGTAAGCTAAAGCGATTACACCATCGGATAAAATATGTAATCCTACTAAGTTTGTTTGCCAGAGATAGCAGTGACCGTGAGGAATGAATCCTCCACTTTCAAAAAATTGTGTAATCATACCTAACCTGAATTATTAATGAGTGCTGAAGTGCTTAGCGAGTGAGTTTTGCCATGGCCCGCTTCATGGTCGAAGTCATACCGAGAAAACCACTTTTGAGTAGGGAGATGTCAAATTGCTAACCCAGCAGCACGAGACATCCGATCGCAATGAGGAGTAGACTTGCCCTGTAACAAATGTGGTTGTTCATAAATCGGCTGGCGAAAAAAGGTTCTCTGCCATGTTACGCGAAACGAAGAAGGGCAATCGCGGAGGGATTATCCCTACCTGAACAAGTCAGATTTTGTAGGGGCCCTGCCACCGTGCCAGTCCTAGAACTCTGCGATCGCACGACTTCTTTCTACGTCAAGTGAGTGGATCACCTAATAATTCAAGTATACTCTTGTTCATAGGGTTATAGTCCTGTAGCAGAAAAGTATGGAAATCAGCAGGAGTGTCGATGGAACTAGCGATCGGGTTAGCGATCCAGCTACCAACTACCGAGGCAATATTTTAATTGTTGACGATCTGCCTGCTAACCTGCGTCTTCTCAGCCTTACTTTGAGGACACACGGTTATAAAGTTCGCGGTGCCACAACAGGCGCAATGGCTATCCGAGCCGCCCAATCGCCATGGACGGAACTAATTTTACTCGACATTAACTTGCCCGATATTGATGGCTATGAAGTTTGTAAACTATTAAAATCTGACGAGCAAACCACAGGCACTCCGATAATTTTTTTGAGTGCTCTCAATGAAACTTTCAATAAGGTTCAGGGGCTTGCTGTTGGTGGGGTAGATTATATTGCTAAGCCGTTTCAAGTCGAAGAAGTATTAGCTCGTGTCGAAACTCACCTAACCATCCGACGGTTGCAACAAAGCCTCCAAGAGCAGAATTTACGTCTCTTGAGAGAAATCGAAGAACGCCAACGTCTCGAAGAGTCCCTCTTTGCCGAAAAAGAACTAGCTCAAGTGACGCTCCAATCGATTGGTGATGCAGTTATTACTACCAATGGTCAAGGTAATGTGCGATATTTCAATCCTATCGCTGAGCAATTGACAGGCTGGAAGGCTCATGAGGCTCAGGGACTCCCCCTGTCTGCAGTCTTTGTAATTGTCCATGAAGTAACGCGACAGCCAGTAGAGAATCCGATCGGCAAGGCTCTGTTGGAGAAACGAATTGTGGGCTTAGCTAAGGATACTATTCTCATTGCGCGCGATGGGACGGAGTATGCCATTGAGGACTCAGCAGCACCGATTCGAGACCGCCAAGGTCAAATTCTCGGGGCAGTCATCGTCTTTCATGATGTTACCGAATCGCGCAATCTTGCTCGTCAACTCTCTTGGGAAGCCACTCACGATGCTCTGACGGGTTTAATCAACCGTCGAGGATTTGAGCAGCAACTAATTGAGGCGATCGCCTCTTGTCAAGATAGCAATCAGCAGCACGCTCTCTGTTATTTAGATTTAGATCGGTTCAAACTCGTTAACGATACCGCAGGTCATGTTGCTGGCGATGAGCTACTGCGCCAAATCACTACACTTTTACAAAAGGGAGTTCGTGCTAATGACACACTGGCTCGCTTGGGAGGTGATGAATTTGGTCTTTTGCTTACTCCATGTCCCCTCTCTCAAGCAGCTAAGATTGCCGAACAACTCAAAGACCTAGTGCATGAGTTTCGGTTTATTTGGGATAGCAAAACCTTTATCATCGGGGTCAGTATTGGAGTTGTTGCCATTAACCACACCAGCAAAGATTTGATGGAGGTTATGGAGGCGGCTGATGCAGCTTGTTATGTCGCCAAAGGCCAAGGTCGCAACTGTGTTCATGTTTATCGTCTAGATGATGAGGAACTAATTAGACAACGCGGTGAGAGGCACGTGGTTTCTTAAATCAGCCGAGCGTTGGAAACCAATCGTTTTTGTCTCTACTCCCAAAAGATTGTCTCTATTACCTCTAACCCATAAGTAGAGCCTTATGAAATTTTGCTAAGAATGCTAGACGAAAAGGGAGAAATAGTGGCTCCCAATGAGTTTATTCCCGCCGCCGAGCGTTATGGCTCGAGCGCCAATATCGATTGTTGGCTAATCGAAACTTTTTTCTCGAATTATTATAATTTATTTGAACCATAATTTATTAGTAAAGGCTTGTCTACGCTCAATCTTTCTGGCGATAGCATTGGTAATAATGGGTTTATGAGGTTTTTAATCGAACAATTTTATCGCTAGCCAATCCCCCCACAAACCATTTGTTTTGAAATCACGGAAACCGCAGCCATCGCGAACTTTGATCGAGCCAGATATTTCAGGAGCGAACTCAAAAAGATTGGCTGTTGCTTTGCTTTAAATGATTTGGGCAGTGGGTGGAGTTCATGAGCGTATCTGATGAATTTACCAGTTGATTATCTAAAAATTGATGGTGCTTTTGTCAAGAATATTAGTCATAATTTGATTTCTCAAGCGCTTGTTGAAGGCTTTAATCGTATAGCCCGTGCGATGAATGTTGAAACTATAGCTGAGTTTGTCGAAGACGAGACTATCTTAGAAAAATTGCGGGAGATGGGAGTAGATTATGCTCAGGGTTATGGGCTCTCTCATCCCGTCCCTATTAATTTTAATCGCTAGTCGATCGCACGCTCGCCAGCGGGCCCATTGCCTCACGCCGGATTTCTGTCTGGAGATTTCCAAGAGTCGATCGCCTGCTGCTACCAGGCTGACTCAATTTATTTGTCACATTTAGATAGAATGTGGTGTAATTGTTGTACAGGATTGAGTCTTTTATTAAAAATAGGCCGGAAAATTTGCCATGAAAGCAGTTGCGTTCGATCGCTACGGTTCCGCCGAGGAATTGCAGTACCGAGAATTGTCCAAGCCGATCGCCAAATCCAACGAATTGTTAGTGCGAGTTCGCGCTAGCAGCGTCAATCCCGTAGACTGGAAAATCCGGCAAGGACACCTGCAACTATTGACAGGATTTAACTTTCCTCGAATAGTCGGTTCTGACATCTCGGGAGTTGTGGTGGAAGTCGGCCGGGAAGTCACCAACTTTCAACCCGGAGATGAAGTTTATACTTTCTTAAATCCCATAACTGGCGGTGCTTGTGCCGAGTACGCTGTCGTGCCACAATCGAGTGCGGCAATTAAACCTAAAAACATCACTCATGCAGAAGCAGCAGCAGTGCCGATTACAGGTTTAACTGCTTTGCAAGCGCTGAGGGATTTGGGTGAAATTCAAGCAGGAAACAAAGTATTGATTAACGGCGCTTCCGGCGGAGTCGGCAGTTTTGCCGTGCAAGTTGCGAAAGCAATGAAGGCGGAAGTAACGGGAGTTTGCAGTGCTAAAAACAGAGAATTTGTCAAGAGTTGGGGAGCAGATTTAGTCCTGGATTACGCAGAAATTGACTTTACTCAACAGCCCCAAAAATATGATATAATTTTGGATGCGGTCGCGACAAGAACATTTGCTGAATGCGAAAAGGTGCTGCAGCCGGAGGGAGTTTATATCTCGACTTTGCCGAGCGTCGAAAACCTCGCACCGATGTTAACGAGCTGGTTTGTATCGGGGAAGAAAGCTAAATTAATTGTAGCCAATGCCAACACTGGCGATTTAGGGGTTTTGCGGGAGTTAATAGAATCCGGTAAAGTTGAGCCGATTGTCGATCGCACTTACAGCTTAGCAGAAGTAGCAGCAGCCCACGCTTACAGCGAAACGGGCCGCGCTGTCGGCAAAATTGCGATCGGCATTGACAGTTAAAAAAATCATGTTTAACCAAAACGAATTAGAAACAGAACTCTCTGACTGGAAGCAGAGAATCCCATCGCCACCGGAAGAAACTAAAGCTTACATTCGGCGGGGATGGTTAAATTTAAACTAGGACAAATTGCCGAGTCTATCGCCGAGTTCGACACCGCCGAAAAACTCGACTCGCGCATTATACCTTACCTGTGGCAGCGCGGACTTCCCTACTACTGCGCCGCCTGATTGGCTCCCGGGAGGAAAACAGTTTAAAACTCACATCTTGCACCATTCTCAGGAACAGGCAAGATGCCTGTTCCACAAAGAGTGAATTTTATTGTGGAACAGGCATCTTGCCTGTTCATAAAAAGCTTATTGAGAATGGTGCAACATCTCAGTTTAAAATCGACTTAACAGTCAACGATAAAGACCTAGAGGAAACCGTTGAGCGCTACCTTTGTATTGCCAAAGAATCGGGTGCAGCCCTCGCCAAAAGCTCGCTGCTTGCCGTTAAAAATGACGCCAGATTGGTGAGGCGGCAAGTTTACGAACTTTTTGCCGGAAACTGCAAGCCCGACGATGTTTTAGCGGCAGGGAAAAAAGAAGGCAAGCGCGGCAGTTTCTTCAGCGACTTATACTATTGATTGTACTGGGAAGCGGAAAATGACCGAAAGCATCCAGGATACAAGCCCCCGGATTCATCCGTGGAGAAATAAAAAACGTGTATCCGATAAAGGAGCCCCCGAATTTATCCGTGGGGCCAATGCTTCAATCTAAAATCTAAAATCTAAAATCTAAAATCGATTGACCGCGATCGCGATCGCCAACCTGCATTCTCAAAGCAGTGTCAGAATCCCAGCCCGATGACTATACCTGGTACGTGGCAAAAGTCTACCAAAAAATGCCAGGTTGGAGTTAAAGTAAAAGAGCGATCGCCCGCAGTTTGCATAAATAGGACGCTTGCCCAAAAAACCCCGTTAAGAGTCAAAATCTTTGTTGTGAGCCATAGAAGTTCACCCATAAACCGGGTTTTTGAATCTGCCTGCGTCCAGGACTAATAAACCTAAAACCTAAATAAAATCAAAAATCCCTATGACTGCGCCCTCAAACTTGGAGACATCCGAACAAGGTTCCGACAACAACCTCGAAGCAATTAGCCCGGAAAACAGCATTGCACCAATCGCAGGCGGTGCGATGGGTTCCCGCAACCTAGAAAACGAATTTCTAGACGAACTTCCTGACGAAGTTGAAATGTCTTTATTCGACCATTTAGAAGAATTGCGGCAGCGACTTTTCTACTCGCTAATTGCAGTAGCAATCGCTGTAATCGGTTGCTTTTTAACAGTTAAACCCATCGTGCAACTGCTAGAAGTACCGGCCGGGCCAGTCAAGTTTCTGCAACTAGCTCCCGGCGAGTATTTCTTTGTTTCTATCGAAGTAGCCGGATACAGCGGTTTGCTCATCGCCAGTCCGTTTATTTTTTACCAGATAGCGCTGTTTGTTCTCCCCGGCTTGACTCGCAAAGAACGCAGGTTGCTCGGGCCAGTGTTTTTCGGTTCAAGTTTCCTATTTTTGGGCGGGTTAGTATTTGCTTACATTGCTCTGATTCCGGCGGCGCTTAACTTCTTTGTTACCTATGGAGCGGATGTTGTAGAGCAGTTGTGGTCGATCGACAAATACTTTAAATTTGTGCTGCTGTTAATGTTCAGCACTGGCTTAGCTTTTCAAATCCCGATTGTCCAAGTATTGCTCGGCGTTTTGGGCATAGTTTCTTCAAACCAAATGCTCTCGGGCTGGCGGTATGTAGTCTTGGGAGCGGCAGTTTTGGGAGCGGTGTTAACGCCTTCTACTGACCCTTTAACGCAAAGTCTTTTAGGAGGTGCGGTGCTCGCCTTGTATTTTGGCGGCGTTGGTTTGGTGAAGCTTTTAGGACGTTGATTAAACTAAAGAATATTGAGTTCCCGACTTTTTTAAGAAATCGGGGATGTCAAGTTGATATCTGATAAGCTGTGTTGCATCTAGATTGCCTATGGTATTAGAGAGGGAGAGGGGGTGAAGGGGAGAGGGGGAGAGGATTTGACGATTTTTGATCGGGACTCGAAATATACAATTTAAATGCACAACAGCTTACTAAATCCTGGTTACTCACCCGTGTTTGATCTTGGTTGCTTGCTCCGCTTCCAATACCAGTAGAAATATTTCAAAACCTTGAAGTTTTTATACTTTCAGGGCGATCAGATTTCCCTATTTATCTGCTTGTAATTATATAGTGTCCGAGTAAGCTGTGACGCTCGTAGGTGAGGAAATAAAAATGTAGTAATTCTGGATTATCCCGATCTCGATGCATCACTACGCCATCAATTGCAGTTTCATGATGATTGATCCATTTATTTTGAGAGTCAAGTAAAACACTAAAATAAGGACTTTGAAAAGGAGGAGCTTGTTTTAAATCTTCATAACTTTGAAAAAAAGGCGGTATGCCAATTCCCATAGGCATATACAAGCCTTTGGAATAGTCACTTACAGCAAGCTGAGGAATTTTATCTAAATTGAATCCACTCACAATATACCTATTTTTTTCACCTGTTCTTTTGTCTTTGAATATTAGTTCGAGTTCCTGCAAAATTTGATTAGAGCCAGGAGATTTCACATCTCTCAAAATAGCTTTTTCAAAATTTGCTATTCTCCAAAACTCATTGCTCCAAGGTTTATTTACATCATATCGACCTGGAGGAACAAAAGATGCAAATTTAGCTTGTGAATTTTGTAATTCTTCCCAGGTTAAAATATTATCACCGAAAACTAATTTGAATTTCCTGTTTTGCTCTCCAGATGTGATAAATCTCTCATCTGCCAGAAACTGGGCCGGAACTTCTTTTTCTGAGCTAAATTGTCTTAATGCTGGCAAATCTATAGGAGTCCCCGCCGGGTTTTGCCAGTGTTCTAGTTTATACCAATTTTCCCAGTAAGAAACTTTATTGTTATTCTCAAATATGTTTTTGTAATGTCCCTTTGGGAAAGTAAACCAACCTTGGTAATAAAGTTTTTTAAATTCTCCTTCCTTAACAAATAGCAATACCTCCCACAAGCCAGCATTTAAGCAATTATTTGCCAAATCAACAGAAACTAAATTATTTTTTTCAAATCCGTCACCGCCTGACACTTCAATATTGCTTGATTCTGGCTTAAAACTTACTTGTTGCCTATTCCATTCTCGATCGACCAAAGCTATAGTTTCTAAATTTTTATTTTTCTTTACCCAATCTGGATTCTTGGGAACAAATAAACTCACATCAATGTTTTTAAAAGATATTTTAGCTGTGTGCGGATTAGTAGGGTCTAGTACAAAATCAAAATGAGTTTCATCTTTTTTAACAAGGGTTAGTCTCCGATCAGCATATTGTCTGTAATGACTACTGATGTCGCCTGGATTTTCAGGGTATTCATTCTTTGAAAATTCCTTTAATGGAATAGTCATGTTATCGGCTATGTTATATTTTGATAAAAATAAGATACAGCCAATAGTTAATATGGATAATATGCAAATTTTTCCAAGTACAGTAATCCATTTTGGTATTTTTTTCTGAGGATGAGGATTTAGTTGATTCTTCTCTGTAATATTCATGTTCTGGCTACCTTCTAGTCAAATAAAACAAAAATATCTTAATTATTAATTATCGGCAACCAAAAATGTATTATATAGAGACGCGATCGCCCGCGCCTCTATAATTACTGAAAATTATAATTCAACACCAAAGTTTTGTCAAAACTTTGATTACATTCGGAACTGTTCCACTTCAGGCGTGTAGCCGATCGGCAAAACGTAATCCAGATTCTCGTGGGGACGAGCAATTATGTGATACGATAGCAACTTTCCGCCATCGACCTTTTTAACTGATTCAATTCCAGCAGCAACGGCTGCTTGCACTTCAGAGACATCTCCTCGCACTATAATTGTCCAGTAGGCGCGGGTTATTTTCTCATAGCGAACTAAAGTAACACGGGCTGCTTTCACCATTGAGTCCGCAACTTCTACTGCAGCGGGAAATCCTAAGACTTCAACCATTCCCAGTGCAACACCCATTACAACATTCTCCTAAATTTCACAAGATATCTGACACTCATTGTATGTGAAATTGTTGACAGAAATTGGTTCCGATGATTTTGGTAAGAATGAAGGACGATCGCCCAAAATTTAAAAAGCCCCTAAAAAGCCCCAGAAACTGTTGCGGCATTTAAATCCCACAGTTGGCGGGGCGCAGCAAAGCCCGCCACACAAGACTTTGAATCAAAACACCCGTGCAAATTAGATGCGCCACAGCTTAGTTTCTCACCAGCGGCAAGTCGTATGACAAGCTCGCCGATCGATTTTCGGGACTTTGGGCTCAACTAATCGGGCCGCGGCGCGACACAAAACTTTAGGGAACTCCCCCAGATCCCGGCTGTGGAGTCAATCTAAAATCTAAAATCTAAAATCTAAAATCGACTGAGTGATTCAAAACTCGTCTAGCAACCACTCCGAGGCTCTTTCACCCAAATCTAGGGGAACGCTGACAGCTTTGCCCAAGCGCGGGCGCTCGCGAGTATTTACAATGTATTCTCTCACCTGTGCCGTGCTGCCCCAGCCGTTGAGGTAATTGGCCACCGCATCCAAATGCTCCAAATAATCAGCCTCCGTCATCGGAAAAGATGCCTGTTCTAGATATTTCCACATAACTTGCACAAAAATCTTGCCCCGCGTCCGCCGCAATCTGATATCGTAAGACTTTCCCCATTTTTCTAGCAGTAGCTGGTGTAAATCCTTGCCCGTCATGGTTGCTCCTGAGTTAATCCATTAAACAATAAAAGACAAAGTTCAAAAAATGTAATAATACTCTAATAAAGGCTGGAAGGCGCATTCTTAAAAGGAATTTTCGCGACCTAAAATTTGTGCGAGCAGATTAACGGCAATTATCCTCCTTCCTCTGCACGTACAGGTTCGCTAACAGCTAACAAACAAACGTAACTTAAAACCGTAAAGGCAGGTCATGGCTCAATCTTCTGCTGGAAATCCCGATGTCCCCGATATGGGGCGTCGCCAATTTATGAATTTGCTGACGTTCGGTACAGTCACAGGTGTTGCACTGGGCGCACTCTATCCCGTTGTCCAATATTTTGTTCCTCCGTCGAGTGGGGCAGTTGGCGGCGGAGTGACAGCTAAAGATGCCTTGGGTAACGACATCATCGTTAGCGAATATTTGGCTTCGCACCCTGCGGGCGATCGCACCTTAGCCCAAGGTCTCAAAGGCGACCCCACCTATATTGTGGTGAAAGAAGACTTATCTATCGCCGACTACGGCATCAATGCAGTCTGCACTCACTTGGGTTGCGTCGTGCCTTGGAATGTTAGCGAAAACAAGTTTATCTGTCCTTGCCACGGTTCTCAATACAACAATGAGGGCAAAGTGGTGCGCGGCCCCGCGCCTTTGTCTCTGGCCCTGGCCCACGCCACTGTCGCAGATGACAAGATCGCTTTTACAACTTGGAAAGAAACTGATTTCCGCACCGGCGAAGCACCTTGGTGGTCATAGTTATTAGTCATTAGTCAGCAGTCAGCAGTCAGCAGTCAGTAGTTAGTAGCCAGTCGTTAGTGGTTACTCGTTAGTAGTTAGTGGTTACTCGTTAGTAGTTAGTTCCAATAACAAATAACCAATAACAAATGACCAATGACCAATGACCAATGACCAATGACCAATGACCAATGACCAATGACCACTGACCAATGACCAAATTGTCTGACCTTTGAGATTGAATACTCTAATGCCACAAACTAATTTATCTGCGATATTTCGCCGCAGTGCCAGGACGATCGCGAAAACTGCCTTAATTGCGATCGCCGCAGCAGGATTTTTCCTCACCAGCGACATCGCATTTCCCCAAGCAGCATTTGCTTACCCTTTCTGGGCCCAGCAAACAGCACCCGCTACTCCCCGCGAAGCAACAGGCCGCATTGTTTGCGCTAACTGTCACCTCGGTGCAAAACCGACTGAAGTTGAAGTACCGCAATCTGTTTTGCCTGACACAGTTTTTGAAGCTATTGTCAAAATTCCCTACGATACTAGCGTGCAACAAGTTGTCGGCGACGGCAGCAAAGGCGGCTTGAATGTCGGCGCAGTTGTGATGTTGCCCGAAGGTTTCAAGATTGCTCCCGAGGACAGAATTCCCGAAGAAATGAAGGAAAAAGTCGGCGACCTTTACTTCCAACCTTACAGCGAAACCCAAGAAAATATTGTTTTAGTGGGCCCACTGCCGGGAGAACAATACAAAGAATTGGTATTCCCCGTTTTGTCGCCGAATCCGGAAACAGACAAGTCGGTTCACTACGGCAAATACCAAATTTATGTCGGAGGCAACCGCGGCCGCGGTCAGGTTTATCCTACTGGCGACAAGAGCAATAATACTGTTTATAATGCTTCGGTAGCTGGCACCATTTCTAAGATTGCTCAACCTGAAGATGGCGGTTATGAAGTGACAATTCAACCTGCCGAAGGTGCAGCCGTTGTTGATACGATTCCCGCCGGCCCCGAACTGATTGTTACCGAAGGACAAACAGTTGCAGCAGGCGAACTTTTGACGAGCAATCCTAATGTGGGCGGCTTCGGTCAAAAAGACGTGGAAATTGTGCTGCAAAGTGCCGATCGCGTTAAAGGATTGATGGCTTTCGTGGCTTTGACCATGCTGGCTCAAATTATGCTGGTTCTCAAGAAGAAACAGGTCGAAAAAGTTCAAGCTGCTGAAATGAATTTCTAAGGGCGGCTGTAATTAGTTGGGTAAGGTACTCTGTGCGCACCCAACTATTAGGTAAGTAGGGCGGGTATTCCCCGCCTTATTGTTTGATAAATAACAAGTAAAATAATGTCAATTGATGAGAAAATAGTTGAAGTAGGCCCGCTGCAATGGTTTTATCGGGAAACAAATCCGGTTAACAAAACTGATAAACCGCCCGTACTGCTGCTGCACGGTTTGCCGTCCCAGAGTTTTACCTGGACTGTTATTATGCCGGATTTGGCGGCACAGGGATTTAGATCGATCGCCCCAGATTGGGTGGGTTACGGGCGATCGACAAAACCAGACAAACGCGACTTTTCCTATACTCCGGATGCTTTTGTTGACGCCCTCACAGGCTTTATTCAAGCTATAGAATTAGACCGATTTTACCTGGTTGTCCAAGGATTTTTAGCTTCAGCAGGCATTCAATACGCTTTGCGAAATCCCGATAAAATTGAGCGTTTAGCTGTCATCAATACACCAGTTTCAGCAGATATCAAGTTGCCTTGGAAAATGCAGCAGTTGGGGCTGCCTTTTATTGGCGACATGATGACGCAAGACCCGCTTTTGGTTGACAGAACTCTCGAAGGCGGCAGCCGCCAGACGATATCAGACAAAGATTTAGATGTTTACCGCCGCCCGTTTTTGAAGAGTTCGGATGCGGGGCGATCGCTGATGAATACAGTCCGCAATATTCAATTGCCGCAGTCAATGGCCGAAATTGAATCCGGATTGAAAGCCTGGACTCGACCAACTTTATTTGTGTGGGGTTTGACAGATCCTTGGCTGAGTGTTGAACCTGCTCAAAAGCTAGTCGGTTCCCTGCAAAATGCAGAGTTAGTCACACTGGAACAAGCGGGGCATTATCCTCAAGAACATTGGTCAGAAAAAGTTGGCGATGCTCTGATAACTTTTCTGCGCCGCCAGGAGGTAAAATAATATTTTGTACATAACTCTCGGTGCTGGGTCAGCGAAGCAGAGCCAAAGCCTCTGCGTTTCCAGGCAGAGCCTTGGAACGAACACGAGCAACCCCGTACCCGCCCTGTGCCCGCTCGCAACGAGCAATCTAAAATCTAAAATCTAAAATCTAAAATCGACATGACTCGTCCCCGTTCAATTTTTGCCTTGATGATGGCGTTTTTGATGGCATTTCTGGTTAGTTGCAGCAGTGTCGAAGCAAAAGTTCCAACGACTTACACAACAGCCCAAATCCAGCAAATTCAGCGCTATGTTCCTACTCTGACAGAGTTCCGATCGCGCATGGACAAATTGGGCACCCTAATTCAACAGCGAAATTGGGTTGATACCAGAACTTACATTCACGGGCCTCTAGGCGACTTGCGCAACACCATGAAAACGGTCTCTGCGAGTTTATTGCCTAAGTCTCAACAACAAGCTGTTGATTTGACCAAGAGTTTGTTTACCGAGTTGGTTAACATCGATCTTGGTGCTAAAGACCTTGACTATGCAAAAGTCACGGCCAGCTATCAAAAAGCTGTCAATGATTTCGATACCTTCTTGCAGCTAATTCCTAAAGCTTAATTAGCCTTAACTCACATCTTGTATCATTGTCAAGAACAGGCAAGATGCC
>NZ_JAUBTO010000028.1:20711-67701 GCF_036702495.1 Microcoleus sp. C2D2
ATCAGTTTTCTTGTGGGGCGGGCATCTTGCCCGCCCGAAAAAGGCTTATACGGGCAGAACCTAGGAAGCAGTTAATCAGCTTCTTGCAGCTAATTCCTAAAGCTTAATTAGCCTTAACTCACATCTTGTATCATTGTCAAGAACAGGCAAGATGCCTGTTCCACAAAGAAAGAATCAGTTTTCTTGTGGGGCGGGCATCTTGCCCGCCCGAAAAAGGCTTATACGGGCAGAACCTAGGAAGCAGTTAATCTAAAATCTAAAATCTAAAATCTAAAATTGAATGGTTCGCGTTGCAATTATTGGTTGCGGTATTATTGGGGCTTCGATCGCCTTTGAACTAAGTCAATTTCCCGAACTGAAAGTTACTGTGTTCGACAAACAACCGCCGGCACAAGGTTCTACTGGCGCTGCACTCGGTGTTTTGATGGGAGTTATCAGCCACAAAACTAAGGGCAGAAATTGGCAGTTGAGGGAAACCAGCCTTCAGCGCTACGAAACTTTGATTCCAGAATTGGAAGCAGTTACGGGGCGAAAAATTCCTTTTAACAAACAAGGAATTTTAATGCTTTGTTCGGAGGGAGAGGATTTAAGTAAGTGGGAAAAATTGATAGCCACTCGCGACTCTCAAGGTTGGCAATTGGAACTTTGGGATGTGGAACGAGTGCGCGAACTCTGCCCTCATCTCTATTTAAACGATCGGATTATTGCTGCGATTTATTCACCTCAAGATCGGCAAGTCGATCCGACGGCGCTAACTTTGGCTTTGGTTGATGCTGCTAAACTCAAAGGAGTTAATTTTGAGTTTGGAGTGGAAGTTCAAGGCATTACTGAGTTGAATTCTCAGGCGTCTCAGATTCAACTCCCATCTTCCATTGCTGTCAATAAGTCTTGTGGAACAGGCATCTTGCCTGTTATTGAAAATTTCGATCGACTAATTGTGTGCGCTGGTTTGGGTTCTGCTGCTGTGACTGCATCGTTAAATCAGTTGGTTGACATTCGCCCGGTGTTGGGACAAGCGCTGCATTTGCTGACGCCCAATCCTGTAGGAAACCCAGATTTTAGCCCGGTAATTACTTGCGATGACGTTCACATTGTGCCTGTGGGAAATCAGGAATTTTGGGTGGGGGCGACGCTGGAGTTTTCAGAAAATGGCGGGGAAATTGAGGCGAATGCTGATATGTTGGAGCAAGTGATGGCGAGGGCGATCGCACTTTGTCCGGCCTTAGCATTCGCCTCAATCATCAGGAAATGGTCGGGATTGCGCCCGCGGCCGGAAGGGCGGCCGGCCCCAATTATCGGGACGCTTCCCGATAACGATCGCGTTTTCATCGCCAGCGGCCACTATCGCAACGGTGTTCTGCTGGCCCCTGCAACAGCGCGATCGATTCGAGAAATGATTTTGCAATAATTAACAAATGTTAATACAATCAAGATAGCCATTCATATCTTACATCTAAATATGTCCGACAAACCTTTAGGTAAACCGCGCTCTTTGTGGCGAGTAATTTTGCTGTCTGGAGTCAGCTTGCTGCTATATTACGGATGGTACAAATGGATTATTCAAGAAGAATTGCGTCGCTATAACGGTAGCGGTTGGTCGGGAACTCTTTGCTTGCTTCCTTTTGTGTTAGGAGTAGCCGTCCCCCAAGCTTTGCGGATATTCGACCCTGACGTTCCCGGATGGTTTGGTTGGTTTTCCTTGCTGGGTATTGCTTGGATTTACATCGTGCAGTTCAAACTTTACAAGACAGTGAATGAATTGTACCGCCAAGAAGGAATCAAAGAACCGCTAACAGTTTGGTGGCTTTTTGTACCAGGTTTAAATTTAGTTGTCGGCTTGCGGCAAATTCACTTTTTGAGCCAGTTTTGGGCGAGAAAACAGGGAATTGAAGTTAAGGATAACTTAGCCGAAAGTATTCCTTTTCTGTCAGCTAACGCTTAAATAAATTAAGCTCCAATCGCTTGGCGCTGCGAGTAAATTTCTTCTATAAGCAGGTCACGCAGTTCATCCGCAATGTCTGTGGGAGGGTGGCCTGCGAGGGCGCGTCCAATCAGCCGTTCTGCTTCCCGGAGTTGGGCACACTCAATGGCAAGTACGGCGGCGCTCCGATGCAGTATAGAACGAGTCGGCTCAAAATCCCATTCGTTTGCTACTAAATCCGCTGCCGCCCGTTCTTTTGCAAAGGCGGCTCTGGTGAGTGCAGTCACTTGGTCGATATCACCGCACTGACGGGCGAGAACTGCTCTATCGACCAGTTCCATTGCTTCGTGGTGAAGGGCTTCTACGGTCTGCATTTTTTGACGATCCGTGCTTTGGGAGTACCGAACTCAATTACAGATACATAGCCAGGAGCTACGTCATCTGAAGGGCGGATTTGTTCTAATTTTATGTTAACTCTGGCTTGAATAATGCTGTCCGAACCTTTACGAATCCCGGAGACTTCTAAGCGGGCTTTACGCTGAAATAGCGTGCCTGGATCTTCGAGCGAACCAAGCCAAAAGTCAAAACCTAACCCTTTACCTTTGACAGAGCGTTCGATGATGGTGAATCCAGTGAGGTGAGGCAGGATCAACGCCGCGATACCGTAGGCTCCATATTCAGTGGCAACTTCCCGATCGGCATTGAAGCGACGGATGGTATCATCGATCGCATCCCATTGAATTTGGATTTCACAGGGTTGAATCCCCTCGATTGTCAGCTTCACAGGGATAGAGTGTCCTCCATCGTCGAGGCAAACGGCGGCGGCATCTGCACAGATGGCTCCGAAGGTGAGTGACCAGCCTGGACGTTCGGGCTTGTTGTCGCGCAGGTCATTGAGGGAGAGAATTTTAATCGGGTTAAGGTGGGTCATCAGAGGAGATGGCATGGCGATCGCATCTCCCGAATCATAAAGCATATAGTCTTCAGTCATTTTGTTCTTTTAGCGGGTTCACCCGAATTTATGGTTGGGCGTTGCTGAATTACGGTATGATACGGGCAAAAATACGAGAGGGAACCCGAAAATGATTTTTGAGATTTTGATGGGGAATTGGAACATCTCCAAATTTTAGATAATGAATTAGTAATTTAATTGAATACCCTAGCATTTTTTCACATTTAGAATAACAAAGAGTTTTTCTTTTTAGGCGAGCCAAGTAATGTCTGAGTCTGGTATTTTCACCTTCAACTCTTGTCATATAGGTTTTGCTAATAATCTGGTCTCCCTCGGGGATAAAATTTGGGTAAACTTTCCAGCCATCTGTCACATAAAAATAGCATTTCCATTTACTAACTGCCGCCCATAGTGGTTCAAAAGTTTGGGCGCTATGGGATCCTAAAACCCATCCTAAAATACCTGGCTTAAAATGGTCTACGGCTGTCCACAGCCAGGTTTTGTTTTTTTTGAACCAACAAATGTTTGTAATTCATCTAATTCTCCCACTTCGGGATTTGTTTCTGGGTCGTAACAATCTGGTAAGAGTTTCCCGGCTTCTTTTACCCAATTAATGATTGTAGTATGATGCACATTTTTGACTCTTTCAATTGCTCGAAAACCCATCCCATTAACATACATCTTGAGACATTCACGTTTAACTTCTTCCGGATATCCTTTTTGAGGTTGATAATCATCTATAAATTGTCTTTTGCATTTGATGCAAATATAATTTTGTTTGCCTTTTTTGTGACCATTTTTATTGATATGAGTTGATTTACATTCAGGGCATTGCATAATATTGCTTTTAAATGTGTGTGATTTTTGACGCTCGGAGGACAACTTCATCATACCCTAGTTCAGCAACGCCTATGGTTGAAAACCAAAGTATTGGTAAACCGGCCCTTACCAAGCGACTCTTCACCAGAACCTATTCTGCAAATCCGCCAAAATGAGTTTGAGTTCCGGTTCGTTAACCCGCTTAATTGCTTTAGGAATACTTACCCACTGCCGCTTTCTCTTGCTAGCTTCCGGCCAAATTTCCAGAACTGCTTGCACTTGCAGTAGAAATACTCCTACCAGCCAAGTACAGCCGGACTTTTGATACTCGTAAGTTCCCAGCAAATCCGGGAACACTGTACCCAACAAACCTGCTTCTTCCCAAGCTTCCTTGGCGGCGGAATCTTGGGGAGTCATGTCAGGTTCAATTAATCCTTTGGGAATAACCCAGCGCTTGCTAGCCGAAGAAGTAATCAGCATTACTTCAATTTGTCCGTCTTGAATGCGATAGGGAATTACCCCCGATTGCTCTATCAATACAGCGGTTTTTATACTCATGATCTATGCAATATTTATGGGTGAAAAAGAGGCTATAGCCTTTCTGAGTAACATGTTCCGACGTGCATAGGGGATAGGGCATAGGGCATAGGGCATAGGGCATAGGGCATACCTCACCACGCTTGAGAACCGCTATACTACTTCATCAAAGGTTTACAAATTTAAAAAAAATTGCATTCTGATTCTCTATAATTCCTCAGTTGAGACAACAAAGTGGAGAATAGAGATATTTGGGTTTTTCCCCTCTGTGGAAAATAGGAAATTTCCCTGCACTCCCACTGAACTATAATATTATTATAATAACCTGGCGCAATCCTCTACCGACAAGCAGATAAAAGCCGATCGACAATCTCTGCTTTTAGCTGCGTCGGTATGCGGTTTAACGCCTAATCTTTCTTCGACTTAGCCTCCAAATTTTCCATCCGACTCTTCAAATCTTGATTCTCCTTTTTCACCTGGTCTAATTCCTCCCGCAACTGCTTGACCGCTGCATCAGAACCAGCATTTTTCTGCACTCTTTGCACAGCTTCATCAGCCATGCGGCGGACGCGGCCATCGGGAGTTTGGTCAGCTAAAGAACGCAAAATGCGAATTGCTTTGCGAGTTTCCATTTGTCCTAATCCCGCTACGACAGATACTTGAGTCAAGAAAAACGTCTCTTTAGACAATTCTGCAAATCGCTGCAAAATCCGTTCTAAATTGATATTAGTTTGACCTGTCGAAATTGTGCCCAAAGAGCGAATTGCAGACAAGCGCAAAGCTTGCGGAGTACCCGCAGCAGTGTATTTCAAAATTAAATTCAGCGCATCTTCAGAAGTTTTCATCTGCGCCAAACCTGCGATCGCACCCGATCGCACAATCTCATTCCACCCCTGACGTTCTTTCAGCACGAATTTTAACTCTTTCAGTACCTGTTCGTCCGTCGGTTTTTCGTCAGGGTTAGCCGCGGCAATTCCGCCCATAGCAGTCGCTGCGGCTGCTTCTACGTAATAGCTGGCGTCGCCTTTTTCTAAGATAGATCTCAGCGCTTTAAAAGTTTCGTGAGTTTTGATTTTACCCAGCGCCCCCACCACAGCACGGCGAACGCGAGCATCTTTATCTCTCAAACCACTTACTAAACCTTCAAAAGCTTGATCGAGTTTAATTTCAACTAACTGACCCGCGACTTCGGCGCGCACAGCCCAGAACGGCTCTTTATTGAGAACTTCTGACAGCGTTTTCACAGCTTCCAGTCCTCCCTTTTTCGCCAAAGCGTGGGCCGCGTAAATCCGGGAAACCGGGTCGGGGTCGAATTGCAACTGAGCTTTTAGTTCCGCAACTCCATACTCTAACGCAACAGTTTTTAAGTATTTATTGCCGACATCAAAACTGATAAATGCAGGCTTCTCTTCGAGAGGGAAATAGAAGCTTTGCTCGCGTTCGTAGACTCGTACTGTGAAAGTTTTTAGGTTCGGGGTTGAACGTGCAGAACTCTCATCGTCTGCCTCGTTTTCCGGCTTGTAACCGAAGCCGATCGGAATTTTTAGATCGAATACATCTTTGCCGTTGCCGTTGTCATTTTTGCTGTCTTTTACCTGAGTTTGCGTTACAGTCACTTTTGCTAATTTGCTGTCGCCATCCCAGGAATAAGCAACCTTATAATCTGGATGGCCGCCGCGATAAACGTACTGATCGAACAAAAACATGAGATTGCGACCGGTAGCCTTTTCTATCGCCCTGAGCAAATCGATCGTTTCTACAGTTTTGTGAGCGTTATCCCGCACAAAAGTGTGAATTGCTTTGTAAAATAATTCGTCGCCCAACTCGGCGCGAATCATGTGATAAACGCAAGCGCCTTTTTCGTACAAATGGCGATCGTACAATTCAATGGCTTCGCGGTAAACGTGAGTAACCATCGGGCGGCGGTAGCGGGAACTATCTTCAGATAAATAACTGCGGGCTTCACTTAACATATAGTAAGCCGCGTCTTCTTTGCCATATTCTCGATCGGTCCACAGCACCTCGGAATAAGAAGCCATGCCTTCTTTCAGCCAAGCGTGAGACCAATGTTTAATTACTACTAAATCGCCGAACCATTGGTGAGCCAATTCGTGGGCGACTAAGCTTTCAGTACCTCGATTGTCGAGGGCGGCGCGTTCGTCTAGCAAGCACCTATCTGTCAGCAAAGTTGCCGAAGTATTTTCCATACCCCCGAAGATGAAATCATCAATGCAGACTTGAGCGTATTTGGGAAAAGGGTAAGGATAGCCAAATGCTTCAGAGAAGAATTCAATCATTTGAGGCGTTTTGCCCATGCTGCGCTTAGCGTCCGCTTCGCGGCGTCTTTCAACGTAATAATTAACTGGTTTGCCGCGCCATTCGTCTTTGATTTCGGCGAAATCTCCGACTGCTAAGGTCATTAAATACGTCGGGTGTACCTGGGTTTGCGACCAGTGATAAATCTTATCGTCGCCTTCGTTTTTTGTGCTAATTAATTCGCCGTTGGAGATGGCAAAAAATTGTCGGGGAACTTGCACTCTAATTTCGGAAGTTGCCAACTGTCCGGGATAGTCGAAACAGGGAAACCAGAAGCGGGAATCTTCGTCTTCGCCTTGAGTCCAAACTTGTGTTGGTTTGTCTGGATAGTGTTTGTCCGGGCCGACGAAATAAAGGCCGCGTTGGGGTTTTTCGACCCAGTAGTCGATCGCAATAGTAATTGGTTGGTAAGCTTCTGTTGGTTCGTGCAGTTGAATTTGCAGCACTTCGCCGTCGCTGTCGAAATTTTGCTCGGTTTCGCCAACTTTTACCGATTCAATGTTGAGGTTTACCGCATCTAAGGTTAATTTGTCAATGCCGCTGCGGACTGGATTGATGCGGATGCTGCAAGTGCCGCGAAAGCTTTGTTTGGGAATATTCAGCACTAAGTCGAGGAAAATATGCTCTACTTGACCGGGGCGATCGGGATTGTAATGCGGCCGAGCACCGGGCATCTCGAAGGATTTGTGACCGTTTTCAGAATCAAAGTAAGTATTTGACATTGTAATGGCAAAGTTGTGAGTCGAGCGGCGATCGCTGGCAGCGCAGATCTGGCTGAAGTGCCAGCTTATTATAGAGTAGCGCGTCCTAGCTGCTGTTGTCGCTAACTTGTTAAAAACTGGGTCGATCCTTGCCGGGATGGAAATATGATTTTTTCGCTACAATATTAGCAAGGCTAATGTCTGCAATCATCAGCCTGCAATTGAAATTGTCAGTAACTCAACCCTAAAGGGATTGAGCTTGTAAGAGAAATTCTTGCAAGCTGTACTGACGGGCCTAAGTCTTCATTGACTGCGTTTTTTGAGTCACGACACCCCGGAATGCGTAGCTAGTTCCTTGCTTTTTCATCTGCAATTAAACAGTTTTAAAGTCACGCTCAACAGTGTTGCAGGTTTAAAAAGCTCTTAAAACAAAGGCGCGTGCTAACATTACCCCCAAAGGGAGGCTCAATTGAGCGAACCATTATGCGATCGCGGGTTGGGAAGTTTGAGATGGTAATTGTCAAGCGCGAAAGTGCATTACAAAAGTACACCAAATTGAACAACTCCAAGGCGGTAATGGGTAAAGAAAGATTCAATGCGGTTGAAACCGCTTGTGTGCTCCACGCTCGCGTAGCCGAAGTGTCATTTTCCTCTCTAGGCTCAAGCCACGCTCGTTTCGCACTTACTGAGATTCTTTATGACAGCTACACTATCAGTTCCCAATTCCATCGAGTCTTGGCTGGGCGACGAAGCCGAAGACTTGCTCACCCATCAAGCAAAAGTTCCTAAAGATTTTTTGCACTTGCCTGGCCCGGATTGGGTCGATCGCATTTTTGCTCAAACCGATCGATCTCCTCAAGTTTTGCGATCGCTTCAGCAACTCTATTCTAGCGGACGCTTGGCGAATACCGGCTATTTATCCATCCTGCCAGTAGACCAAGGAATCGAACACTCAGCGGCCGCTTCTTTTGCACCGAATCCCATCTATTTTGACAGCGAAAACATCATCAAACTAGCAATCTCTGCTGGCTGCAACGCTGTCGCGACAACCCTGGGAGTTTTGGGAAGCGTATCTCGCAAGTACGCGCACAAAATCCCTTTTATTGTCAAGCTCAATCACAACGAATTGCTGACTTATCCCAATCAATTCGACCAAATAATGTTTTCGACCGTCGAACAAGCTTGGAATTTGGGAGCAACTGCCGTCGGAGCAACAATTTATTTTGGTTCTCCGGAATCGACGCGGCAAATCCAAGAAGTCAGTCAAGCTTTTGCACACGCTCACGAATACGGAATGGCGACAATTCTGTGGTGCTACCTCCGCAACGATATTTTTAAACAAGACAAAGATTATCACGTTGCGGCCGATTTGACAGGGCAAGCAAATCACTTGGGAGTGACAATTCAAGCTGACATTATCAAGCAGAAATTGCCCGAGTGCAATAACGGTTACGAAGCTGTTGCTAAAGCTAGCGGTCACAGTTACGGCAAAACCGACAAGCGCGTTTATTCGGATTTAACAACGGATCACCCGATCGATCTAACTCGCTATCAAGTGCTCAACTGTTATGCGGGAAGGATGGGTTTAATTAACTCCGGCGGTGCTTCCGGGAAAAGCGATTTTGCAGAAGCAATTCGCACGGCGGTAATCAACAAGCGCGCTGGCGGCTGCGGCTTAATTTCCGGCCGCAAAACTTTTCAGCGTCCCTTTGAAGAAGGTGTAAAATTGTTCCACGCCATCCAAGACGTTTATTTGTCGCCAGAAATCTCGATCGCCTAAAAATTTACCGCACAGAGATTTGCCTCAATATCACAATCTAAACCTAGGGTGTGCAGGGCGCACAAATCCCCCTAAACGTAGGGTGCGCCCTGCGCACCTTACCTGATAAAAATTCCTTAATATAAGTTGCAACTTAGCTGTAATATTAATACTAGCTGAAAATATATATAGCGGTTCTCAACAAAGTGAGGTATGCCCTATGCCCACGGAGGCCTATGCCCTATGCAAGTCGGAACATGTTACTGAGAAAGGCTATAGAGACACAGTATAGAATTTTAAAATGCCCCACAGCCTTGTTTTAAACCTGCTGCCAGTTGCACCAATTCCATCTCAGTTTTTAACGGGACGGCATCTCCACGCTTTATTTTTGAACCTGGTGAGTGCTGTAGACAGCGATTTGAGCGCGTACCTGCACGACCAATCTCAGGAAAAAGCTTTCACTTTAAGCCCTTTCCAAGTAAGCAGAAAAGAAGCTTACAGAAGCAGCACGCCACAGCCACAAAAGAGAGTTTTGCCTCCTGCTTCCCGCACAATTTCGCAGGCCCTACAGTGGGATTACAAGCAAGCTATTCAGGAAAATACGCCGATTTGGTGGCGAATTTCTCTGCTGGATGACGGTTTGTTCGAGCGCCTAACTCAACTTTGGCAGCAACTCAATTTCACTCGCCCTTGGCATCTGGGCCCGACAAATATATACATTACTAATATTTTGAGCGAACCGCAATCAAACCAGCCGTGGGTCAACTTTTGTACTTACGCCGAATTGTTCGATAGAGCTTCGGAAACTGAGCGCCAAATTGCTTTTAGTTTTTGCACTCCTACTAATTTTCGGCAAGGTTTATACGATAGTGCTATGCCCACTCGTGAGAGTATTTTTGGCAGTTTAGCGAATCGCTGGAACAAGTACAGCAGGATTGCGATCGAACCTACTTTCACAGAAGCTATTTTCCCCAGTTTCTTCGATATCCGAACAGAAGTTAGTACGGATTCTCGAAGTAAATTTATTGGCTGCGTCGGCCATATTAGTTACCGAATTATGGGAGATATAGCTCCTACTACTATCAAGCAAGTTAACACTTTAGCAGATTTTGCGCTTTACAGCGGAGTCGGGCGAAAGACGCCGATGGGAATGGGAATGACGCGTCGGTTGCAGGATTTTTAATCATTCACTTTTGGGCTGAATTTCACTGACGATTTCATAAACATCAGTGTCGGGAATTTTCGCAAACAAAGGCGTCATTTGCTTTAAGATTTCCTGATAAGCTTCGCTTTGATTGGCGGTCATCTCTTCTACGCTTTCCCAAAAAATGATGGCAATACCTTTGTCTGTATTGGGCAATTGCAGCAGGTATGCTCCCTTAAAACCTTTAGCATAAGTTGCAACGGCTTTTTCAAAAAGTTCTTCTGCTTCTTTAAATTTTCCGGGTTTAAATTCGCCAACGGCCACGTAGGCAAACTGATGTCTCAGAAAGTCTAGAAATTCTGACATATGCTTTTCCTCACTTAATACCGATACCGCAAGTTATATTTTACGCGATCGCCCAAAATTTGTGAACTTCACGGTTTGTAGTTTCGCGCTGGGCCCGAGGCGGATTTATTAATTACAGGTTTCGGGCGATCGCCACTCAAATAGAAACTTTTGGAGTCAGGCGGCTGGAATCTCTCTTAAATAAACTGTTAAATCCAAGATTTTAGATATTCACAATGCTCGGTACGCCCCAGCGAGTTCGAGCGCTAGTACAAAAGGTAAAGCGGCTGATACATCAGATCTTGTGTGTACTGGGATCGCACAAGATTCCTAAAAAGGGGGCGGTTAAAAGTGGTTTTTTGCAATAACCCTCTTGAATATCTTAAAACTTACTTGCAATAATTATCACAGATAAATACCAACCCAGTAAAAATCTAGCTAAAAAAAATGACAAAAATATTAGTAATTGAAGACAATAACTTAATGCGAGAAATCGTAGTAGAAATTCTGGAATCGCGCGGTTTTGAAGCGGTTGGCGCCGAAAACGGACAAGTTGGTATCCAGTTAGCGATCGCCCAAATTCCCGATTTAATTTTATCAGATGTCAGGATGCCCGAACTAAACGGTTTACAAGTTTTCGCAGTTTTGCGATCGCACCCTGCAACCGCCAGCATTCCGTTTATTTTTATGACAGCCTCCGACATGGAAAAAGCTCTCGCACTCAAAGCAGATGGCTATCTCCACAAACCTTGCACCGTCGCAGAAATGCTCGGGGCGATCGCCACTCAAGTAGAAAAACCGACAGTTAGCAACCCACAACATCAAAAAGTACAGGACAATTCTGCGCCATCAAATCTCGGCTTGCGCGCCAAAAATCGAAAAACTCGGTTTGAGATTGCGCCGGTTTGCTCGCAATGACACGCACAGTAACGTTATTGAGACGTAAGTGGAGGGAATTTCAAATTGCTTCAACCCAGGGGTGGCTTAGACTGGGTATGTTGAATTTGGTTAAAAATTTATGAACGCACAACCCAAAGGCCGCCTAGTTTGGAATCACTCTACCCACCTTCCCGGCTTGATACCAATTTTAGAGCGCCTCACCCAAAAAATGGGCATTCAAACTGTCACTCCGGGCGTCATCAACAAAGTTAAAGGACACATCCCCCGCATGACATTAAGAGTGTCAGTACCCATCCGCGGGGGATTTAAAATCATCGCCAGACAGGGCAAAACCGTACAAGAAGTCTTTATATTAACCACTCTCAGTCAAGGGGACTTGGAAGAGACCATCGCCCAAACCCTAGCCAAGTGACAATTTTTTCTTAGCAAGCAAAGCCCGGGCCCTAACTGAAGTAGTTTCATCGGTTTGGGCGATTTCCTCAAGCCTGGCAGAAACGGACGCTAACCAATCCGGTTTAACAGTCGCAGCACCCGCCAAAGCTTGCAAACCCCCCCCTGCTGCGTAGCGAACCACCCATTCTGGGTCTCGGGACGCTTGCAGCAGCGTTTTCACAGCGCGAAGTTGAGCATCGGCAATTTGTTCTGCTGGCATCAGTTCCCAGCAAATCGTCCCCAAACCCCTAGCCGCCGCCCGCCGCACACTCAAAGCAAAGTCATTCGCCGCTGCATCGAGCAAAATCTCCAAACCCCTGGGGTCGCCAATTCCCGCCAAAGCCCGAACAGCCCAAGCTCTCGCTCCGTAATTGTAGCCGTCAAGCTGTTCTAGAAGCGGCAGCACGGCAGCTTCTCCGAGTTGAATCAGCCCATCAACGGCGGCAACGGCGGCGCCTGGGTTGTTGTAACCGAGCACTGTAATTAAGGTAGGAATTGCTTGTTTTGAGGAAGCTGCCGCTAGTGCTTTGACGGAGTTTAACAAGCCCTCGGAAGAATCTGCTTGTTCGACAGCCTGAATTAATTCTAATGCCATTTATTTGTAAGCTTTACCGTGATCATTTTAATTGTAGGTTGGGTCGATCGCGCGATCGAACTTTTTGCAGCCTCATATCAATTCCGGTTGCACTCATACATGATGGGGAGTCGGGAGTCGTCCGTTGGGAGTCGTCCGTTGGGGAAGGTGGAATTATTGACTTTGACTCGATCGTTCCCATCCAACCGGAAACGATATCACCCACCAACATTCCCATCAAAATATGTAGGGAAACAGCACTGCTGTGTCCTACCTAAAATACAGATATCCCGTAGGGAAACAGCACTGCTGTGTCCTGAATATACGGTAGACAATTGAGAATCGCTACAGCAATCCTATTGCATTTTTGAACGATTTTTTTTCACAGTAAACTATCCATTAAATCCATAACGCGGATAGCATCATCTGATAAAGATAGTGATTCTTGTTGGTTGAGGTGATGCTCCAAAACTCCTTTGAGCGCAATCAATTTTATGCTATTTTCTGCTAAAGTCTCAGAAATAGCTTGCGCTGCCGGCAAATAGCCGATCGCCCCCAAGTCCATCAAAGCCGATCGCCTCAACTGCAAATTATCCCCCTTCAAAGCGCTTACCAACCGCTCTCCGTAAACCCGCTCACCAGTTAACTGATACATCGCCCGCGCCGCAGCGTACTGCACCCGCTCGACAGAATGTTCTAAAAAAGGTGAAATTAGCGGTATTGCTTCTGTCGCTTGCAGGGTTCCCAAAGCTTCAATTACCGAGTCGTAAGGTTGCACGAGGTGCGATTTTCCTGGCACTCGCACAGCGGCAACCGAGCCCCCATCCAAGAGCTTCATTAGCGGCCCAATAGAATCGCGATCGCCCAGCATTTCTAGAGCTTGGGCCGCCGCTTCCCGCACGTAATAATCGGCGCATTCCAAACAGCGAATCAGGGCCGGCAAGGCTTGTTTGTCGCCCAATTTACCCAGGGCCCGCGCCGCATTTCGCAATAGGGAATAGTCGCCGATTTTTGTTTGTTCTGATTCTTCTTGCAATGCGGCAATTAAAGCTGCAATAGCTGCCGGTTCCTTGACTCTAAATCTACCAATCCACCAAGCAGCATAATACCGGAGACTGTAATCTTGGGAGTGCAAATTTGCGATCGCCTGTTCAACAGTTAAAGACTCGCCCTCAGCTACACCCGGCGGCGGTGAGTCGGATTCGTAATAATCCATAGTCATTAGTTATTAGTTATTAGTTATTAGCTATTAGGCGATTTCAATCGCTGCTACACAGATAAAGCCTGCAAGGTAAGGATTAGGGAAACTCGGCGATTCAAATAGCTACTAAACAGACAAAACCCGCCGGCGCGGGTTGCATTAACTCTTAGTCCGCTTGGAGTGGACGAAAGTTTGTCTAGCAGCGATTTCAATCGCCCGTTCTAGCTTATCTAGGAGCGATTGAAATCGCCCCTTCTAGCTTGTGTCGGAGCGATTTTCATCGCCCCTCCCACCAAACTATTGGTGCTCACCCGATGATTCATGGGATGATTCTGCACCCGCGTTCAAAGGATGAATGCTGACAATTTTCCCGCCTATGCGAGTAATCCGCTGCATTTCTTGATTCATCCGATTGTACGGCACGGTGATAAATGTACTCGCGCTCGATCGAATCGAATAATCCACATTATTTGTTTCATCGCTTTGGCGCAAGCCCACAACTTCATACCGAAAGCAGCGACCAGCCGAAGCTGTATTGCCACTTTTTCCAGCTACAATTTGACCCAACATAAACTTCTTGGTAATTGGTAATTGGTCAGCAGTCAGTAGTCATTCCTCCTTAGTCTCTACTTCAGAATTTACGCAGAACCTAATTATGTAGGGTTCCATGCACACCGCACCTTAAGCAGAACCTAATTATGTAATGACTAATGACTGATGACTAACAACTAAATTGGAGTAATGCTGGCGATTTTCGCGCCCATGCGTTGAAATTTCTGCATTTGCGAGGACAACTCCTCAACAGGTACGATGAAAGCCTTGCTGCTGCGGCGCACGCTGGGATAGCCGCCCGTGCGAATGCCCGAAACTTCCACGCGCACCAGCCGCCCTTCTTTTCCGTAAGCTGCCGCGCCGCCGAAAGTGCTGGCGGGAGTTACGTTTCTGGCAGAAGGCCGATATGCCCAACCTTCGTTACCGCCTGAAGGCCCAACTACAGCCGTAGCGGTGTTAGTGCCGAGTTCGACAGCTAAGCGAGAGTTATTGCCTTCTAGTTGAGATGTATCGCTGTTTGCATAGCCGCGATACAGGCGAAACATCCGGGTAAAACCAACGGTTTTTTGACCGCGCTGGGTGTTAAAGCCGCGGTAGTAAGGCACGATACTGTCGCCGAAGTTTTCTTGATACTCTTCTGAATCGATGTAAGAATCAATATCAGCGTCGTAGCCTTGTGTTTGGTACAAATCTAAGTGCTCAACTACTTCAGATTCGTCGTAGGGAGCGCGACCGAGCAAGTGTTTGTAGTTTAGTTCGATCGTCCTAGTTTGGAAACTGTTGTAGAAAAACTTGGTTTTGTACAGTTCTGACTTAGCTACAGCGCGTACAAATTCTCGTACCGTCAAACTGCCGTCTCGCAGCAAAGACTCGGAACTTGTAAGTCGCTCGGATTTCATTAAATAGTCGTTGCCCAGCACCTGACGGTAAACCGCACGAATCACAGTTTCAACGTCGTCTTTGCTGTAGTTCGGGCGCAATTCTACCTTCGGCGCATCGCTCAATGCGGATGTTCCCAGTCTGGACGCTGCTGTTGTAATTGCCACCAGATTTTCTCCTAAATTAATAACAAAAGTTTAAAGCTTTGTTGCACTTGAGATTTTTAGGACTAAGGCTAATATGTCTCAAACTAGGGTGTACACTGCGCATCTGCTCAAAGTAGGATGCGCACTGCGCACCTTACCTATACACATAAAATTGAAGAATTTTTTAGCCTTAGTCCTACTTTGCTAAAGACATTTTTTTGAAACGTCTTTACAAACTTTAAGCTGTGGTAATACTTACCACTTTGCCGCCACCTTTGTTGATTTGCTGCAAGCGGCTCGAAAGTTGCTCGTAAGGCACGAGATATTCGGTAGTAGTCCGCCGCACTTGGGGCGCAAACTTAGCCGAACCTTGAATTGCGGTGACTCGGTATAGTTGGCCGCTCCAAGCGCCGGAAGTCCCCCGAAGGGCTTGGACGGTGGAGGCCGTGTATATCGGCGAAGCGATATTTCTCGCTACTTCCCAAGTCAGCCGGGCTTGGGTTTGGTTTTGCGATAGATCGCTAGAAGCAAAGCCCCGGTACAGTTGAAACATCCGGTTAAAACCGACCGTTTTTTGACCTTTTTGAGTCGCGAAACCGCGATAGTAAGGCACTATACTTTCGCCAAAATTTTCTTGATACTCAACTGAGTCAATGTAAGAATTGATTTCAGCTTCGTAGCCTTCTGCATTATACAAATCAACGTGGAAAGCAATTTCCGACTCGTCGTAGGGAGCGCGGCCCAACAAATGCTTGTAATTAAGCTCGATTAACCGCGTTTGCGAGTTCGGATCAAAAAACTTTTTCTGATAAGTTTCGGAATGTGCAATTGACCGCACAAAATCTTTCACTGAAATCTGCCCTTGCAGCAGCAGAGATTCAGCACTGGTAAGTCGTTCGCTCGACATTAAATACTCGTTGCCGAAAACTTGGCTGTAAGCAGCGCGAATTACTGCTTTCGCATCGTCTTGCGTCCAGTGGGGACGCTGTTCTACCCGTCCCGCTTCTTCAAATGCTTTTATTCCCAACCGTTCTGCTGCATCCAATCCCCCCATTTTCGCTTCTTCCTTGTTTCCTTTAAAAACTGATTAACAGATTTAAAAAATTATTTGGAAAACTCGGATTCGATCGCAGATGCCCGGAACTCTAAACAACCGCTAACACTCTAGCTAACAGTAGCTTAGAATTCCGGGCATCACGCAAATCTAGCTTAGAGCGTTGATTGCGTAGTCGATGTAGGAATTTGCTTCAGTTGCAGCGTCGCCACTGAGACCGTGGTTGCCTTTGATGTACTTGAGAGCTTCAACGTACCAGCTAGGAGACAATTCAAATGTCCGGTTGATTTCGTCAACACCTGCAATCAGGTACTCGTCCATCGGACCGGTGCCGCCTGCAACTAAGCAGTAGGTTACCATCCGCAGGTAGTAGCCGATGTCGCGAGAGCACTTGGCTTTACCGGTTGGGGTAGAAGCGTAGTTCGGGCCTTGCATTTGTTGGGTGTACGGGAACTTGTTGTACACAGCTTGAGCTGCACCGTCGATCAAGCGCTGAGAATTGGCGGTCAACGACTTGGCTGCGTCCAAACCTGCTGCTGCTTGGCGGAAGCGGCCGAAGGCGACTTGGAGTTCAGTGCTGCTGAGGAAGCGGCCTTGAGAATCGGCTGCGGTTACTGCTTCAGTCAAAGGGGTTTTCATTGTTCTGTTGTCTCCCTAATGTTTTGTGGTTTTTCTACAAAAATGATTGTTTGCAAAAATGCGATGCTCGCTTCTTTACAACCAATGTTGGCTTGGCTATTTTTAGCCGACTGCACTGGCTGCGCGGTCGAAGTAGCTGCCGATTTCAGACATCAGCGAGCTGCAATCACCACGGGTAACGCCGTTGGGGTCGTTAGCGATCGCGATCGCTGCTTCCTTCATTTTTTGCACGCCGGCTGCAACCGAGCCACCTGGAACTCCCAGAGCTTGGTAGGTTTCGCGCAGACCGTTCAAGCAGCGGTCGTCCAAAACGCTGGCGTCGCCTGCAAATGTTGCGTAGGTCACGTAGCGCAAGATGATTTCCATATCGCGCAAGCAAGCTGCCATGCGGCGGTTGGTGTACGCATTGCCACCAGGAGCGATCAGTTGTGGCTGTTCGGCGAACAGTTTGCGAGCTGCATCGGCCACGATTGTGGATGAGCTGCCTGTGATACGGTTTACTGCGTCAATCCGCTTGTTGGCGTCGGCAACCATGCTGCTGAGAGCATCTAGTTGGCCCGGAGCTAGAAATTCGCCGCGAGCGTCAGATTGGGAAACCACTTTTGTAAATGCGTCAAACATGAAAGAACTCTCCTACTTGAGTTAATTGAGTTTGGTTGCGGTATAAAACCGTTAAGTTAAATTTGTTCAGGCTGCTAGAGCCTGCAAGGGTTGAAATTTGATGCCAGCTCATTTGCTGGTTCGATCGATCTCTCCCTTTCCGCTACCTGTACTATTGTTACATTGCAACGGACGTTTAAGAAACCTTAGAATTTTTTACATCTTTTATGAGATGCGTATGAGATGCGACAAACCTTGTCAATCAGTGTTTTTGTTAACTTTGACCTGTCGTTTCAACCCTCATGATAATCTTTATACAATGCTGGTTCGTCATTGTTTATTACAATTTATTACAAAAACTTATCTCTCTAAGAAGGTAAATATCGGCGGGGGAATTGCGGGCAAATCTCCTCCCTAAGGTAGATGCGAGGTTGCCACACAAAAGGCAGAGTTTGCTTTTCTTGCCCTGCCGTGGCGGTGGAACCGCCCCGAACCTTCCCGTGGGTCGATCGCCTTTGTTAGCTTTGTCTGGAAAAGCGGAATTGTTAAGAATGGTTAAGTAAATTAAAGTTTTGGTAAAAGAAGGCTGGGGGAATAGGGAAAAAAGCCAAAATTCTGCCCAATGTCAGGATGGCTGCAGAATTCGGTGTGGGAAAAATCCAAAAGATTGTGAACCCGCTCGCCACAGCCTCAGCTTTTGCCGGAAAGATCAGCATTTAGCGACAAAACTCAGCCGTTGGAAGTTGAAAGACCGGGCCCGGTATTTCATAACGCGGGGATTCTTGTATAGCAGAAGTCCGATGTCCGTCGGAAGAAGGAAGAAGGAAGAAGCAGTAATAGCAATGGTTTCAGCGGTTAAGAATGTCCTAACCGTGTTGGCGGTTGCTATATGATCAGGAGTCCTTGGACTTGACCCAAGACCAAGCATCTACTCTGTGCCCTACAGCGGTTGCCAAAAAACTTTCTTCATCTATATATCTGTTATATGTTCTGGTTCCAGGAGGCCCAGGAGCAAGGAAGCGTCTGGGAAGCTGAGCATTGTCGATCGTGAGAAAACCAACATAGGCGATCGAGACCTGTCACCTGGGCGCCATTTTTCTTGTAACATTAAACAATGCGGAATAGATGAGTTCGGAGACGAGGGTTTTATTAAGTTTTTTTTAAGGTAGGTTTTAACCTGTCGCGCACGCTTACATCCCCGTACTAAAGTAACTCTTGCTTTCAGCTTCTTTTCTGTGTAAGAGCCGACAGAATTGCTAATTTTTAGTAGTAAGGTGGATAAGTGCTATCAGCGGTAGGTCTACAAAGGGCGCGATCGAGCCTGCAGACGCAGTGAAGTTAAAAGCTTTTTGCTTCCCCGGCATCGAACCGCCCAAAACGAGTCGCAAGTTAAACAGTTTTTTATTCAGAACTCAAAACTTAAAACTCTCTCACTGTAATCAGCCAGATGGATCGGCTGTAGCTGTCCGGCCGCAACCACCTTTATGCCCCATGCTCGATCGTAATTTATGTCTTCAAATTCTCCCTCTTCTTGGCACACCGTAGCAATTGACAAAACTCTCCAGCAGCTAAGCAGCAACAAAGACGCTGGCTTGAGCAGCCAACAGGTGTCAGAACGCTTGCAGCAATACGGCCCCAACGAACTAGAAGAAACAGGAGGCCGCAGTCCGTGGTCGATTTTTGTCGATCAGTTCACCAACATCATGTTGTTGATGCTGATGGGTGTGGCCGTGATTTCGGCTTTTTTGGACATCAGGTCGAATACTTTTCCCAAAGATGCGATCGCCATTTTTTCGATCGTCATACTCAACGGCATTCTCGGCTTTTTCCAAGAGCAAAGTGCTGAAAAAGCCCTCGCAGCCCTCAAAAACCTCGCTTCCCCCCTAGTCAGAGTCCTGCGGGACGGCAAAACTTCGGACATAGCAGCCAAGGAACTCGTACCCGGAGACGTGATGCTGTTAGAGGCTGGGGTAAAAATAGCAGCAGACGGACGCTTGATCGAATCTTCCAACTTGCAAGTCAGAGAATCAGCTTTGACCGGAGAAGCTTTAGCAGTTACCAAGCAAGCAGAGCTAGAACTTCCAGAAGATGCTTCCTTGGGCGATCGGCTCAACCTGATTTTTCAGGGCACAGAAGTTGTTCAGGGACGAGCAAAGGCGATTGTCACCAACACCGCAATGCAAACTGAACTGGGCAAAATTGCCACCATGCTTCAGTCAGTAGAAAACGAACCGACTCCCCTGCAACAGCGGATGGATCAGTTGGGAAATGTTCTAGTCTCCGGTGCCCTAACCTTAGTCGCACTTGTCGTCATCGGCGGCATGATTACCTTCCAAAACGGCAGCCTCGGGTTCGATACCAGCAGGTGGGAAGAGTTGTTAGAAGTTTCTCTAAGCATGGCTGTGGCTGTGGTTCCCGAAGGACTCGCAGCAGTCGTGACAGTCACTCTAGCACTCGGAACTAGGCGGATGGTGAAGCGAAACGCCCTGATTCGCAAACTGCCGGCCGTAGAAACTTTGGGTTCGGTAACAACCATTTGTTCTGACAAAACAGGTACCCTGACTCAAAATAAAATGGTAGTTCAGCTAGTCTCTACGGGCGACTGCACAGTCGCCGTCGCAGGCGAAGGCTATGCCCCGATCGGAGATTTTACCGATCGGCATACATCGACCCAAATTAATAATTTAGAGGAATATCCAGAACTCGAATCTTTATTAATTGCCTGTGCAGTTTGCAACGACGCAGTGTTGCAACAAGAACAGCAAGAATGGCAGATTTTAGGCGACCCCACAGAAGGAGCTCTGCTGTGTGTAGCGGGAAAAGCAGGCATTTATAAGGAAAAACAGTCTCAATTGCTGCCGCGGACGGCGGAATTTCCTTTTTCTTCCGAACGCAAGCGCATGAGCGTGATTTGCCAAGTGCCGGGCCGATCGGGACATTCGGGATTTCCAGCAGTCCAAGGACAGCAGCCGAATTATTTGATGCTGACCAAAGGTTCTCCAGAGTTGACTTTGGAGCGCTGCAAAGGCATTATAGTCGGCGATCGAGTACAAGCTTTAACCCAGGAAATGCGCGATCGCATCCTCGCCGAAAACAACAACATGGCAAGCGGCGGTTTGCGAGTCCTCGGGTTTGCGTACAAACTCTGGGAAAACCTGCCGCCCGAAGGTTCTGAGGAAACCAGCGAACAAGACATGATTTGGCTGGGACTCGTCAGTATGCTGGACGCCCCGCGCCCGGAAGTGCGGGAAGCAGTGAGGAAGTGCCGCGATGCAGGCATTCGGGTGGTGATGATTACAGGAGACCACCAATTGACAGCAAAGGCGATCGCCTACGATTTAGGTATTGCAACAGAGGGCGATCGAGTTCTCACCGGTCAAGAATTAGAAAAGCTCAGCCAAGAAGAACTCAAACAGCAAGTCGAACAGGTTAGCGTTTACGCCCGCGTCTCCCCAGAACACAAATTGCGGATTGTCCAAGCTTTGCAAAGTTGGGGCAAATTTGTCGCAATGACCGGCGACGGCGTTAACGACGCCCCCGCCTTGAAACAAGCCGATATCGGCATCGCAATGGGGATTACCGGCACCGATGTCAGTAAAGAAGCTAGCGATATGGTGCTCCTCGACGACAACTTCGCAACTATTGTCGCCGCCGCTGAAGAAGGGCGAGTGGTTTATAGCAATATTCGCCGCTTTATTAAGTACATTTTGGGCAGCAACATCGGCGAAGTTTTGACAATTGCGGCCGCACCTTTAATGGGTTTGGGAGGAGTGCCGCTGACGCCGCTGCAAATTTTGTGGATGAACTTAGTAACAGACGGCGTTCCCGCTTTGGCCTTGGCCGTGGAACCGGCGGAACCGAACGTGATGAAAAGGCCTCCTTTCAGTCCGCGAGAAAGTATTTTTGCGCGGGGTTTGGGTTCTTACATGATTCGGATCGGGATTATTTTTGCAATTTTGACGATCGCGATGATGTCCTGGGCTTACGGATATACCACCAACCCTAACCATGTTGGAGATCCCGAGGCTTGGAAAACAATGGTGTTTACAACTCTTTGTTTGGCACAAATGGGTCACGCGATCGCAATTCGGTCTAACACTCAGCTAACTCTCGAGTTAAATCCCTTGACTAATGTTTTTGTTTGGGGAGCTGTGATTGTGACTACTATTCTGCAATTGATGCTGATTTATGTTCCGCCGCTGAGAGATTTTTTTGGCACTCATTATTTAACGCCTTTGGAATTGATGGTTTGCTTCGGTTTCAGCGCCCTAATGTTTGTCTGGATTGAAATGGAAAAACTGTTCTTGCGGTTTTACAAATCTAGAAAATAGTATTAACGGCTGACGAATAATGAGCGATGTTTCATTATTAGCTAGATCCCTCGCATTTGGCACTATTCTATCTTCACACCCGCCAGGGGTTTCCACCCCTGGCTTACAGCCAAAGTCATCGATATGAAGACTAAAGAGATTGTGTCACAATTAAATATTTATTACTTCGTTATAATGTGATTGCGAGCGCAACGCTCGGCGAAAATCGCAATCGTAAAGGATCTAGGTTGCCAACCTGTAAGGTGCGCCCGGTCGTTCACCCGCTCGATGACTGTATTACTAATTACCAATTACCAATTAGCAATTACTAATATTATGTATTTGAAAACGCTGCACCTACGGCAGTTTCGGAACTACTTCGATCAAAAGGTAGCCTTTGACGCTCCCAAAACCATTTTAGTAGGAAATAACGCTCAAGGAAAATCTAACTTGTTAGAAGCGGTAGAGTTGCTTTCCACATTAAAAAGTCATAGGGTAGGGCGCGATCGCGATTTAATACTCGACTCAAAGCCGATCGGGCAAATTGATGCTACACTCGAACGCCAAACCGGACCGATCGACTTAGCTTTAACTCTTCGCTCTGGGGGGCGTCGGACACTGAAGCTCAACGGTGAACCGCTGCGCCGCCATTTAGACTTTTTGAGCGTCTTAAATGTAGTGCAATTTTCTTGTTTGGATTTGGACTTAGTGCGCGGCGGACCCGAAGGAAGGCGGAATTGGATCGATCGCCTAGTCATCCAGTTAGAACCGATTTACGCTCACATTTTGCAGCAGTACAACCAAATTTTGCGCCAGCGAAACGCTTTGTTGAAACGTTCTAGAGAAATCAGGAAAGCGGAATTTTCCGAAAGTTTTGACAAAATGCAATTTATCGGATCTGAAACTCCCGAAGACCAAAATATTGCAGAATTCCCAATGCCCAATGCCCAAGGCCCAATGCCCCATTCCCAATTCCCCATTCCCAGTTCAGAATTAGCTTTGTGGGACGCGCAGTTGGCGACAGCGGGCGCTCGCGTCATCCGCAGGCGCGATCGAATTTTGGAGCGATTGATGCCTTTAGCTCGAAATTGGCACCATTCAATTAGCGGTTCTGCTGAAGTTTTAGATGTGAAATACGAGGCTAATATTGAAGTAGGCGCGGAATTAATCGCTAAAGACAATCTCGAAGGAGTGCGGCAAGCATTTTTAGAGAAAATTCAAAAAAGGGCGATCGCAGAACAGTTTCAAGGAACAACTTTAGTCGGCCCCCACCGCGACGATATTACATTTACAATTAACAGTACCCCAGCTCGTCAATACGCCTCCCAAGGCCAGCAGCGAACTCTGGTATTAGCATTAAAATTAGCCGAATTGCAGCTTATTGAAGAAGTCGTCGGCGAAGCGCCTTTACTGTTGCTCGACGACGTACTTGCAGAACTCGATCTGAGCCGCCAAAATCAACTTTTAGAAACAATTCAAGAACGATTTCAAACTCTGATTACTACGACTCATTTAGGCGCTTTTGACACTCAGTGGCTGCGACAAACCCAAATTCTCTCCGTCGTTGCTGGACAAATCAATCGATTTTAGATTTTAGATTTTAGATTTTAGATTGACAAATTTTCTGTTTCATGGTAATGGTTCAAAAATTTTGAAAAATTGGCATTATTAGCTCCATTCGAGATAGGATAAAGGTTAATTTTCATTGCAGCTTTCGCTTCCATTTTTGTAAACCTTATGAAGCATTACATTTCCCGTCTGTTAGCCCTGGTATTAGTTGTTGTCATCGGCATAGCGGGCTGTACCAATGTTCCGGCCACTCTGAGTGGAGATTATGGCAAAGACACATTAGCATTAGTGAGCAGCTTGAGAACAGCGCTCACTTTGCCAGAGGGCGCGCCGGAAAAAGCAGCCGCTCAAGCCGCTGCTCGCACAAGTATCAACGATTTTTTTGCTGCATACCGCCGCGATCCGGCTCTTACCAAGCTGGCATCTTTCACGACAATGCGCACGGCATTAAACTCTTTGGCAGGACATTACAGTTCTTATCCAAACCGTCCCGTTCCTGAAAAGTTGAAAAAGCGTCTTGAGGCAGAATTTCAGCAGGTAGAAGCTGCTCTCAACAGAGGATCTTAATCTCAAAAATTAGGATAAAGGATAAATTTTAATAATTCATCTTTCATCCTTGATATTTGAGTGTTAACAATTTTTAGCTGAAACCAAAAGAAGCCTCTCGCCTCGCCCGTTGCGGAGGCGATGAGATGAATTTTTGGGCGATGACGAATTGACCCACAACCGATTCAATCCGTAGGATTGACTTCCCCGGTGGGTCGATGAGGAATCGCCATTTTTAACACTCATAGCGAATCTATAAAATCTTCGATTACATGAGTCATGGTTTTATCGTTTTGAGACGAGTATAAGCGTAGTTTGTTTAATCTACGCTCGGAACTCCTCAAATTTAATGCTTTGTTTTTCATCAATGCCTACACAACGTCTTTGCATTGATGTTATACTATTTGTAGGTCGAAAACAAAGGATACCAATGAGAACTTCATACCAGTACAAAATTAAACCAACTAAAGAGCAAGTAGAAAAAATCGCTCAAACGCTCGAAATGCTGCGTTGTCAATATAATTATCTACTTGCTCAAAGGTTTGATTGGCATGAGCAAAATCGTTGTCCTCTAGATAGATGTCTCTTAATTTGCCAGATACCAGAGTTAAAAGAGCAGCCTAACTATTACAGTCAAAAGGCATCTCTCACCCAACTTAAAGTAGATAGACCTTGGTATAAAGAGATTTACTCTCAAGTATTGCAGGAAGTCCCTAAGAAAGTCGAGATAACTTTTGAACGATGGTTAAAAGGTGATAGTAATGGAAAGAAATCTGGTAGGCCCAGATTTAAAGGCGTGGTGCAATACAAAACATTTACGTACCCTCAATTCAAGAGACATCATTTTGCTAACAACAAAATCACACTGTCAAAAATTGGGGAAGTTAAGGTAATTGTTCACCGTCCAATACCTGTAGGGTTTGATATCAAGACCGTATCAGTCACCAAAAAAGCAGATGGTTATTATGTAACCCTAAGTCTTGATGACCAAACGGTTCCCACAATCAAACCGGATTTTAACTCTGACAATATTGTTGGTATTGATGTAGGCTTAATCGATTTCTATGTTGCTTCGGATGGTTCGAGAATTAACGCGCCCAAACATCTACGTAAAGCTGAACGCAAATTAAAATCAGCGCAACGTCGTGTTGCTCGGAGAAAAAAAGGTTCTAACCGTCGCAAGAAAGCTATTAAAAAACTAGCTATCCAACACAAAAAAGTTGCGGATACTCGTAAAGACTTCCACTTTAAGACAGCTAGAACGCTGCTCGATAAGTACGATATCATAGCTGTGGAAAAGATGAATATCAAAGGACTCGTTAAAACTCAACTGGCTAAAAGTATTAATGATGCTGGGTGGGGACAGTTTATCATCATACTTTCAAACAAAGCCGAAAATGCTGGCTTGAAAGTAATAACTGTAAATCCGAATGGCACAAGCCAAGAATGTTCTCACTGCGGTCACAAAGTTAAAAAGCGGCTATCCCAAAGAATGCACAATTGCCCGGTATGCCATACAAGTTTGTGCAGGGATTTGAACGCGGCTATAAACATAAAGGCGCGTGGGACGCACGCCCTCAAAGCTCAATTAATGTCCTCATAGAGGAGTCGTTGAGAAGCCCACACTCACTCGAAGGGGAGTGTTTGGAGTACGTCACTAGAAATATCAACTGCTTTTAGCGCCCACTGTAGCTAGGCGCTTTTTTCAGCAGCATTTAGTGAAAAAATACTGAAAAATTGGACTGGATATGAGATCGAATCCGGGCTTTTTACCCCCTTTATTTTTGAGTCCGCGAAGGCGCGTGGCTGCGCGCCAACGCTTAGGCGAAGCAAAGTTTCCATAGCATAGCAGCGGTTTCAAGATCCGAGTCTTATCTTGGCGGCCCTTATTCGATCTAAATAGCCGCCAGACAAAATTTGCATTGTGCGATCGACTTGTGGCATAACTAGGTCAAGCGAAAAAAGTATAAAATTGGTAGCTGCTTGTTGAGCGCGATCGGCTTGCATGCGGATCGTCACCCAATTTAAACCAGAAAACCCCATTCAACTCTCCCATGAAAATTGCACCAACTCGCATCGCGAATTTTCAACACCAGCGACGCTTTTTAAGTGCGGTAACTGCTGTTCTAACCAGTAGCTTCATCAGCCAGCTTGTGTGGCCGTTTATCGAAACTCAACCAGCTTTTGCCGAAACATCAGCCTATTGCCAATTATCCAAAGAACAGGTAAATCAAAAAGAAGACTTGCGCCGCGCCGCCCTGTCAGGAAAACGGGAATCTCAGCAAGCATATTTTGCTGTTTTGAGCAAACACGCGCGGGAAATAGCAGAATGCCGCCAAAAAACTTGGCCCGGAACCCAAGCAGTTTGGCTGCGTTTGTATCCCTGCGATGTCAGACCCGGAGAAATCGATCGGGTATTAGACAAAGTTGTGAATAAAGGCTACAACCAAGTCTATATAGAAACATTTTATGACGGTCAAGTGCTGCTACCAGTCGCAGACAATCCTACGCCTTGGCCTTCTGTTGTGAGAAATCGCGGCTACGAGAAATACGACTTGTTAGAAAAGGCGATCGCCAAAGGCAAACAGCGAGGTTTAAAAGTATACGCTTGGTTATTTACCATGAACTTTGGCTATACCTATTCTCAGCGCTCAGACAGACAGGAAACCCTCGCTATCAACGGTAACAATCAGACAACTTTAACAGTTGTTCAAAACCCAGGAATTAACGATGACTTGGGAGAAGTTCCGGGCAATCAAGCCTTTATCGACCCCTACAGTCCGCAAGCGAGGCAAGACTATAGTTTGTTAGTGAATCAAATAGTCAAGCGCAAGCCACAAGGAATGTTATTCGACTACATTCGCTATCTACGGGGCGTCGGACCTGCTTCAGTTGCTACCAAAGTTCAAGACTTGTGGATTTACGGCCCAGCATCGCAGCAAGTTCTGTTGCAGCGGGCTAACAATCAGCAAGGGCGAGATTTAATTCAGCGATATTTGACTAAAGGATTTATCAATCCTAATGACGTTCAAGCAGTAGTCAAACAGTATCCAACTGAGAAAGAACCTCTTTGGCAGGGGCGAACTCCGCGACCGATACCGATAGCAACTCCAGCTTCTAGAAGGGACAATGCCGTATCAAGATCGGCCTCAACAACTCCCGCCACTAACAATCCCAACGCTGCACGTCCAACACCAAAACCGACACCGCCACTTCCCGATACAGGCATTCTGCAAAAAGACCTATGGAAACTGAGCGTTGCTCACGCAGTCCAAGGGATTTTAGATTTTTTGGGAATAGCAATTCAGCCAGCTCAAAGGATGGGAATTCCTGTAGGAGCGGTGTTTTTTCCCAATGCAAATCAAACGATAAATCAAGGGGGGTTTGATTCGAGATTGCAACCTTGGGACAAGTTTCCGGCTGCTATGGAATTCCACGCCATGTCTTACGGAAATTGCGGGGATGTAAGCTGCATTGTGCCACAGGTGCAGCGGACAGTGAGTTTAGCGCCTGCGGGAGCAAAAATTATTCCTGTCATTGCTGGAGATTGGGGAAAACCTCTGAAAAATCGGCCGTCATTGGAGATTCAAATGCGGGCAATTCGCTCTGCGACGCCGCAAATTAATGCGGTGAGCCATTTTGCTTTTGGGTGGCAAGAACCCGAGGATGAAAGGGCACGGCAAACTTGCCGATTGTAAGGAGATTATTTGTAGAGATGCGGTTCCTGGCGTCTCTACAAGAGAGAATTTGTGCGATAATATTTAAGAATGTTTTTATCTGCTACGATGTCATCCAAGTTTTAATAGGACAATACCGAATCGGAATAAATGTTAGTACAAAGGAGTATTTCCTATGGTAGCTCAGCCTGAACCCTACAACCAAGTATCTAACGAAGATACGACGCTTGATGAACTAAATTTGATGCAAGAGGAAGAAGATAACGATGCTGAACCTTATCAAACAGACAAATTGATATACGATCCTGATGAAATTAATATTTTCACCAGAGAACCAACCATCGAGCAACTTCTAAGAAGAATCAATGAGGAAGCTCTTGACTTAGCACCCGACTTTCAGCGCCATGCAAACATCTGGAAAGATGACGCTAAAAGTAGACTGATTGAGTCGCTCCTGATTCGGATTCCATTACCAGCTTTTTATATAGATGCAACTGATGAAGATAAATGGTTAGTTGTGGATGGATTGCAACGGCTATCTGCTCTCAAGCAATTTATGAGCGATAAAACACTTAGGTTATGCGGACTAGAATACTTAATCAATTTAGAAGGTAAAACTTATGATGAAATTGAACGCAGATACCAGCGTCGAATAGAGGAAACTCAGGTTACAGTTTATTTGATTGAAAAAGGTACACCTCCTGAAGTTAAATATAACATTTTTAAACGGATTAATACAGGGGGATTGCCAATGACTCCCCAAGAGCTCCGCCATGCTCTCAACCCCGGTAAGGCAACAAAGTTTCTAGCTCAACTTGCTACATCTAATGAATTCCAGCAAGTTACTAAGCTGAGTAAGTTGCGTAAAATGCGGATGGACGATCGGGAATTTATACTCGGTTTTTTAGCCTTTACGCTTACATCTTATAAAAATTCTCAATCTGAAAAGAGAAATCTATTTTTAAGTAAAGCATTATCTAAGGTTAATAATATGTCTGAACAGGAATTACAAGTAATAGAAAATAATTTCACAAAAGCTATGATTGCAGCCTGGCAAATTTTTGGAAAAAATGCCTTTCGTAAAATCTCCCAACACCAAACAAAAATGTTTCCAATAAATAAAGCATTGTTTGAAGTTTGGTCTGTTAATCTCAGTTTACTTAGCGACGAGCAACTTAATATATTGAAGCAGCACAAGGAGAAATTGATTGAAAAATTTAGAAATTATGTAGATGAAGATGGAGAGTTTCGGACTTCTATCTCTCAGGCAGCGGAAAAAATTGAGTACAGATTTAGGATAATTGAACAAATAATTCAGGAGGTTCTGGCATGATTACTTCGCTGCAGTTGCTCAATTTTAAACCTTTTGCAAATCAGTTATTGGAATTTAAAAATCTCACGTTATTTTCTGGCTTAAACAGCACTGGTAAATCTTCTGTTATGCAATCGCTCCTGTTGCTGCGCCAATCTTACCAACAGGGTTTACTGCCAGAAAAAGGGTTGGCGCTGAATGGCGATTTCGTGAATGTGGGTACTGCTAGAGACGCACTTTTTGAGGGAGCAAAAGAGGACTTAATTGGTTTTGACATTGTTTGGGAAAACAACAGCGAAGGGCTATGGCGTTTCAAATATGACCGAGAGGTAGATGTGTTGAAAATTGTCTCGGAACAAGTTACGTCGGAAGTGTATAAATCGAATCTTTTTGGCAATAATTTTCATTACCTTCAGGCAGAACGGATCGGACCGCGGCCATTTAATGAAATGTCAGATTACCAAGTACGACAGCTCGGTCAATTGGGTATCAAAGGTGAATATGCGGCTCATTTTCTCGCTATTAATGGACGGAAAGTTATTCCCAATAGCAGTCTCAGTCATCCAGAGGAAAAATTAAATACTCAAATAAAAAAAGAGCAATCTACTGCAAAATCAATGGATTTAATCGACCAAGTTGAGGCGTGGATGGGAGAAATTAGTCCGGGTACGCGCCTCAAAATTGATGCCAAATCAGATGTCGATTTGATGAGTTTTCAATATTCCTATGGAGATAGCAATCCTTACCGTGCAACTAATGTGGGATTTGGAATTAGCTACATTTTACCGATTATTGTAGCGGCACTTGCATCAACACCTGGTACAATCATTTTAATTGAAAATCCTGAAGCGCATCTCCATCCGAAAGGACAAGTTAAAATGGGTCAATTATTAGCTTTGGCGGCTAGCGGTGGCGTTCAAGTTGTTATAGAAACTCACAGCGATCATGTTTTAAATGGGATTCGCCTAGCGGTTCACGGGGGCAAAATTGACCCGAAGGATGTTCAGTTGCATTACTTCCAGCGTCAAAATAAAGAAGGACAAGCTGTGACTGAGGTAATATCGCCAAAAATCGATCGCAACGGACGAATTGATCGATGGCCAGATGGTTTTTTTGATGAGTGGGACAACAGCTTGGAGGTTTTGTTGCAACCTGCGGTGAAAGGAGAATAAGCGATGGATTTGGAGATGGTGTTTAATGAACTGTCTGCACGAACTCTTGCTCCTGATATTTCCATAGCACGACAATGGATGGCAGAATTGATTAGGACGATGGTTGCAGCTAAAGGCTGTGGATTGAAGGCAATGCGTACTAAAGAAGATTTTTTTGCTATCATACTGGCAGAAAACTATCCTCTTTCTTGTTGGCTTATCGATCCTGAAGTTAATAAAGACGATCGGACTTTTCTGAGAACGCTTGCAACTAAGACTCCTTTATCCGTTGATATTACTGATGTAAAGATAAAAACTATTCAAGATTCAGATTGCGAGTTGGGTAGTTTGCAAGGGACTCAAGCAGAAGGCTTTAAAGTTGCGTACTACCTTGAAACATTGGCAATTAGTTTTAATTCAGAATCGCTGTGGAATAGCAGTCGCATCAAGTTAGAACTAATACAAATTGATGATAACGAGGAGGTGATACAAGAAAGTGTAGAGGTTCTTCATGCTAGTCAGGAAAATCACGTTCTCGAACACGCTAATTGGATTCAGAAGCGTCTCCAACCCGATCGGCTTAACGGGATGGAACTCTGGAATCGTAGAGATGAGTTGTTCCCTAGTCTGCAATTTTGTAAGGCTGGCAATAGGCAGTTGCGAAGACTTCGTACAGGAGAAAGAAAGCTCGAACTTGTTTTAGCAGTATTGTCTGTTCTTGATAAGTGCGCTAAGAATTGGCAGGCGGGGCATTTTAGTCTAGAGGGTTATCCCTTTGAGGAGTCGGGAGAAAGTCTATCTACCCTTAACCAATATTCGAGAGAGCGAACTTTTCTTTGTCCTGACGGTGAGGAACGTCTGTTTGAACGACACGTCAAACTGAAAGAATGCAATTGGCGAATTCACTTCTTCCCAGAAGTAAAGACAACAAAGGAAGTAAAGACAATAACGGTGATTATCGGTTATGTTGGCCTCCACCTTCCTACTGATAAGTATCCTACCTGATATCAAAAGGTCTGTATAATTTTAGATGAAAGTCTCGCTCGCCATTTGATCGACCTTTTGCCAAAAAAATCACCAAACTTTCAAGCTGACAGAACAATCAGGCATAATGAGATTGTTCAAAATAAGTCCTCTACCTGATGCGTCGCAAAGTCAATAAAAAATCGGTAACTAAAACCGTTATACTTATCGGATTGAGCCTCACAATTTCCCTGTTGTGGTCAAACAGAAAAACCGCCAATTCAAATCCGTTAATACCGATCGCACCCGTTGAAAATCCGTCGCCAAACCTCCTGAAGCCCGCCAAACTAAAAACACCCCCTTCTCCCCCCACAACTCCCTCTCCCAAACCTCTGGAACAACCTTTAGTCTTCGCACCGCCCGCGCAATTTCGCAGCCAAATTGTTTATAAAGCCAGTATTAACAACTCAAAAGTTATCGCCCTGACATTTGACGATGGCCCAACGCCTGAAACTTTAAAAATATTAGAAGTTTTGCACAAACATCAAGTTGTGGGCACATTTTTCTGCTTGGGTGCAAATTTGCGGCAGTATCCAGAAATTGCGAAAAGAGTTGTGCAAGCGGGAAATGCGATCGGCAATCATACTTGGCATCACTATTCTCACAATATTACCGAAAAAACAGCATCCGATGAAATAGATAATACTGCGGTTCATATTTATCGATCGACTGGGGCAAAAAGTTTCTTGTTTCGCCCTCCCGGGGGCCGCTTAAATAACGGTTTGGCAAATTACGCTAAAAAGAAAAATTATGTAGTGGTGATGTGGTCGATCGACCCTAAAGACTTTTTGCAACCTCCGGCTGCTGCGATCGCCCGTAGCGTGCTATCCCAAGCTTCAACGGGGGCGATCGTATTGTTGCACGACGGCGGCGGAAATCGCCAGCAAACAGTCGAGGCGCTATCTGCAATTATTCCCAAACTCCAACAGCAGGGATATCGTTTTGTAACCGTACCGCAATTGCTGCAAATGCAAGCTGAACAAAAACAGCGAATTGCCGATCGCAAATCCCAATAAACAGACATCTGGGCCAAATGAACTTACTCAAAATTTCATCTGCGTTCATTTGCGTTCATCTGCGGTTAAAAATCCAAATCATGCTAAACTTATTAATAACCATAAAACCCTTTATAAATCATCATGCAAAAACTACAAGCAAGAGAGATAAACCTCCGCTATCTAATCGATAACTTCGGCTTGCAGCGAGTTCGCAATAGCGAATTTTTCCGAGAATGGCAAGAAAACTTACCCGAAGTAACAGACTCAGAAAAACAATTGCTCAATCGCGTCCAAGACATATACTTCAACTTTGTAGACAACCCGCCTGTATTGGAAAATGCAGTCAAGCTAACAATTATCAGCCCCATTTTGTTTATTGCCGGTCTGTATGAGTCTCCTTTTCAAGTCAAAGCCGAAAAGTCGATCGCCATTCAAGAGGAAGACGAAGGCAGAATCATCGAAGGCAGAATAGATATCTTAATTATGAAAGCAAACTTGTGGGTGACAGTAATTGAATCCAAACAACTTTCGTTTTCAACTGACGAAGCACTCGCACAACTCCTGACATATATGCTGGCCGATCCCAACCCAGAAACTCCTACTTTTGGGATGATTTCCACAGGTGCTAACTTCTCTTTTGTCAAGTTAGTCAGAGGGGAAACTCCCCAGTATGCCCGCTCTGCTGAATTTGTTATTTCCAATCCCGGCAATGAATTGTACCGCGTTTTGCAGATTTTAAAACGCCTGAGTCAACTGCCAGACTAGCAATAAAAGCCATCTTGAGTTATCTTTCAAAGCAGACAATATCTAATATCTCAAATTTCAAACTGGTGCGAGCATGGTAAATTACTGGATAGTCGGCGCTGTGGCAATAGCTTCTGTCTGCTGGGCAGAAATAATACGAGACTTTTATCACGTCGTGTCCCATTATTGGGCACCCCTGCAAAAGCTGCACACTTGGCATCACCGCGTTTTCCGCCCGAATTTGACAGCCGTCAGCGAGACAATTTACAAGCAAGCACACTGGCGTCACGACGTACCCGAAGCTGCGGCGATGATGGTTTTGGGCTTGTTGCTGTGGGTTGTAGCTTATTTTGGGCTACCGGAATATCACTGGGGCGCAGCAGCCGGTTGTATTTATACTTTAGGCTTTTTGTTGAGCGCGATCGCCCGCGCGATCGGCATCAAAGGCGCAGACGAATTAACCGACATCACCCACCAACCGGGAGACTTCCTTACTCCCCCCGGCAAGTGGTTAGTTAATAAACCTTATCACTGGCGGCACCACTTCGACAATCAAAATGCTTACTATTGCGGTACTTTCACCTTAATAGACAAACTTATGGGTACAGCACTTTCTCTCAAAGGCAAAACTGTAGCCGTCACCGGTGCATCGGGAACTTTAGGACGTTTGCTTCTCAAACACCTGCACAAAGCTGGTGCAAAAACGATCGCCCTCTCCTCGGGAAATGAGGAAATTACTTTGAATATAGACGGCGAAAATTTACCTGTAAAAACCGTAACTTGGCAAGCTGGCCAAGAGGCAGACTTAGCCCTATTGTTAGAAAAAATCGATATTCTCGTCATCAATCACGGGATTAACGTACAGCGAGAAAGAACAGGAGAGGCGATCGCCAACTCATACGAAATTAACACTTTTTCGGCGTGGCGGCTGATGGAACTCTTTTTCTTAACAGTCCGCACTAACGAAAACATCGCTTGCAAAGAAGTCTGGATCAACACTTCAGAAGCAGAAGTAATTCCCGCTGTCAGTCCCCTGTACGAACTCAGCAAGCGCGCCCTGGGAGATTTAGTCACCCTGCGGCGGCTGGACGCGCCCTGCATCGTTCGCAAACTGATTTTAGGGCCGTTTAAAAGCAATTTAAACCCGATCGGCATCATGTCTCCCGACTGGGTAGCGCAGCAAGTTGTCAAACAAGCTAAAGCCGATGTCCGCAATATCATCGTCACAATTAATCCTTTGACTTTTATAGTTTTTCCAGTCAAAGAGTTTTTTGTTTCTCTCTACTTCCAACTTTTCAGCCGAAAAGCGATTTCAGAGATAAAGCAAGCTGCAGCATCTGAAAAATCTAGCGCGGAAGCAAAGATTAATTGACCAACTAAAACCGGGTTTCGGCAGGGGCGGCGGCTGTGACTGTCCGCCCTCCTGCTAACTTCCACAAAACAAAAGCCTTTGTCACATCGTCACGAGTAAGCTAAGCTGACGCCCCCATTCCCATAGCCGCAAATCCACTCTTCTGACTTATTGGGTCAAAATCGTTGACGGGGAGTGGAATCGAGACCTGTTCCGGGTCCCATTCCCAACAGGTTTATGCTTACTGATACAAATTATTAAGTATTTTTATTAACTACTGTCTCTCCTGAGTTACTTCTATCCGCAATAGCACTGTAGGCGCCAGTTGCGGGTGCTGAATGTAGTTTTCAACTATGCTCTTTGGTTAGTTGATAGGTTTAAGACTAATAAGTGTAATTTGATAGTGGTGGAATTGGGCGATCGCGATCGTAAATAGAACAAGCAGCACACCGCTCTCGATCGGCAAAAATAAACTTTTGTAAAGGTTTGAGAAAATCCCGGAACTTATTGGACAGATATATATAATAAGTAATATCACCTGTTAGAGAAAGAGTTTCGATAACAAGTATGAATTGATAAACTCTTTTCACAGATTCACAGAGGCAGGCAAAAGTTTGGCGATCGGGCTCTTCAGGATTGGTCTTGCGAGAGAATCTACCTTTTAAGAAGGAAAAACTAAAATGCCAAGAAGATCGCTTGAAATCTTTGGCGATGGTCGCGTGTACGAAATAAAAGACGACCTCGCCGTTAAAGTCACCGAGACAAATGGGCAAGTAAAAGCATTAATCGAGGCTTTAAAGTTCAGCGTGGCTAAAACATACAACATTCATCCTCCAGACGAACAACCGCCTGATGTGGCAGAACGCAGAGGTTCAAAGCATATCAATGGAGAAGGCTTTAAGCTTCTCACTACGTTTGAAGGATGTGAGCTAACTGCTTATGATGACGGCAGTGGAGTGTGGACAATGGGTTACGGACACACTGGCCACGATGTTTACCCAGGACTGACGATTAGCCAAACACAGGCAGAAGAATTGCTGAAAATAGATTTAGAAAAATTTGAATCCTTTGTTGAGGATGCCGTTGAAGCTCAGCTCAATGACAGTCAGTTTTCTGCACTGGTTTGTTTCTGCTTCAACGTGGGGTCAGGAGGTTTTGGAGATTCAACTCTTCTGAGGCTTTTGAACGAGGGAAATTATCAAGGAGCAGCTAATCAGTTTCCTGTGTGGAATAAGGTAAACGGTCAACCCTGGATAGGGCTGACACGCCGACGATTGGCTGAACGAGCACTGTTTTTGGGAAAACCCTGGCAGTCATTCTTAACCTATGAAGGAACAGGCGAAGAAGTAACAGGGGAAACAATCGCAGAAGCACCTGGCACCTTGAAACTCACCGATCCTCTCATGCAAGGTGAGGATGTTCGTCAAGTGCAAGAAGCTTTGAAAACAGCAGGAATTAATCTCGAACCTGATGGAGTCTTTGGTAATGATACTGAGAAGGCAGTGCGGGAGTTTCAGCAGCAGAAAGGGCTAATGGCGGATGGTGTTGTAGGTGCCCAAACGCGAAAAGAATTGGGACTATAACATCGATTGTGTAACCAAATTCAAACAGATAGGAGAAAACCATGAGTGACTCAAGGGATATTCTTTTTAATCAACCTGTAATTGTCGAAGCTTGTGAAGAATTTGTCCAACGGGATATGTTGGGAGTTAGAGGGAGTTTCGCCGGATTGGTCCAAGATGCACCCATGTTTTCGACGGCGGTGGTCAATGGCTTATCCCAGCAGTTGATATATCAACTGCAACTGATGATGCCAGATGCCTTTGTCAGTTTTGATGACTTCAATGTAGAGTTGCAGGATGCAGCCTTTCCCTATGTACAACCCTCAGCAAAACAGGCACTTCAGAGAGCGATTCAAGATCGAGGTCAAACTATGCAGGTGAACTCTGCCTACCGCACGATCGCTCAGCAAATGTTGCTGTATAACGATCGCTTCAACAATCCTTATCCTGTAGCTCCACCGGGAGCCAGCAACCACCAAACTGGGTTAGCGATCGACATTGACGATCCAACAGGCTGGGAAGTTTATTTAATGCGGTATGGCTGGAATCCATTACCAGGGGATCCACCTCACTTCGACTACCAAGGCGACGGGACGATCGATCTTCGCAGTCAATCAATACTTGCATTTCAGCAGCTTTGGAATCAGAATTATCCCGATCGAAGGATTACCGAAGATGGCGGCTTTGGCCCTCAAACTGAGGATGCGCTTAATCGCTCTCCTGCTCCAGGGTTTCCTAAAGCGCCGTGGGATGAAAAACCCAGAACGTTGCGCTTGGCGATGCCCAGAATGGAAGGCTCGGATGTACTCAAGCTTCAGGAAGGGTTGAAAAAAGCTGGCATTGTAGTTGGGACTGATGGTGAATTTGGACCAGCAACAGACAAAGCCGTCAAAGAACTTCAGCAGCAGAAAGGTTTGAAGCCAGACGGAATTGTCGGAACCCGCACTGGCCAACAACTGGCTTGAGCTGTTCGCAAGGTAGTTAATAAAACCTTAAACGGAAAGATAGGTTGCTGAATTGGCAGAGTCTTCTGGAGAGCTTGAACTTGTTGAGCCTTAACTCTGCTGATACATCAACTCTCTGAGTTAAACAGATACTGCTGGACTGATGAGGTAAAAATGAGCGAGCAACCTGAGCAAATACCGAATATTTACGCCTTATTAATTGGCATTGATTACTACTTACCCAATCGGTTGTACAAGAGTCTTAAAGGAGCGGTGCGTGACATTAATCTTGTAGCGGACTACCTTCTGAAAACGCTGAACATTCCCTCTGAAAAGATATTCAAGCTGACTTCTCCCAATCCTGAAGTCGCTGAAACAATCGAAACCAAAGACCCGGAACCAACTTATGAAAATATTGTGGCAAAGTTTCAGGCCATTACAGAAATAGCTCAGCCGGGAGAGCAGGTTTACATTCACTATTCTGGACATGGAGGACGGACGACAACCATCTATCCAGAATTGAAGGGGAATGACCAACTCGATGAGGGAATTGTGCCAATAGATGTGGGCAACGAATCTGGGCGCTACCTGCGAGATGTGGAATTGGCGACACTGTTGAAGCGGATGACGGACAAAGGGTTGATTGTCACCCTTGTCTTGGATAGCTGCCACTCTGGAGAAGCCACTAGAGGCGACGATGTTGCAATTCGAGGCCCCGGAGAAACCGACACAGCACCGCGAGACTCCGAAAGCTTGGTTGCCCAGCGACAAGAGCTAATCGAAAACTGGCAGGCTCTGACTGATGGAATTCCTGCAAGTATTACCCCCGGGCAGTGGCTTCCTCAACCTAGAGATTATGTATTGCTAGCTGCCTGTCGTCCTAGCGAGTCTGCCTACGAGTATGCGGTGAGTGGTAAGGAGCGACATGGGGCGCTGACGTACTGGATGATCGATACGTTAACCAGTAGCCCTTCAGGATTGACGTACAAAACATTGCACGATCGCGTCAGTGCGAAAATTCAAAGCAAGTTCCCTCAGATGCCAATGCTCGTGGGCCAGAGCGATCGCTTTGTCTTCGGAGTTGAGCGCGGATCTTTACAATATGCCGTCAACGTGCTTGAGGTAATTGAGGAAGAGGTAACAGAGGCAGACTCAGAACCGAAGAAAGTCGTCAAGCAAGTTCGGCTGAATACGGGGATGGCAAACGGTCTTAGTCCAGGTTATCGCTTCGCCATTTATCCATTTGGCATTACAGATTTTATCCAGAAAAACAAGCAATTGGCGATCGTTGAGATTGCCAGCGTTGGTGCTTCTGATGCCTGGGCAGATGTAATTGAAGTGCTAGGTCCGGGCAACATTGAGCAAGGCGCTCAAGCCGTGATGCTATCAGCCCCTGTCGAGCTGGTACGGGGAGTACGTCTTTTCAAAAAAGAGGTTGGTGAGAAAGACAATCAACTGCCTCAAGCTATTAAGGATCGGGAGGATGATGCACTCTCAGCAGTCGAGGAAGCATTGGCAGGAAATGGTTGGTTGAAACTGGCGGATGCACAACAAAAAGAAGATTATTTAGTTGCGGTTAATCAAAAAGGGGAGTATGAAATTTGTATTGGTACACCGATTGAAAACCTCACACCTGCACTAAATATTGATGACCCTGATGCTCCGCAAAAAGTAGTGAAACGATTGATACACTTAGTAAAATATCAAGCAATTCAACAGTTGAGCAATCAATTTTCTGATTTGACCAATAAACTAGAGGTGGAATTACTTACACAACCAAATTGGCGACTGGAAATGCCTAAAAAACCGCAGCCATTTTCCGAGCCTACTAATCTAGTTGTTAAATCTGGTGAGTACGCATTCTTGCGAATAAAAAATACTTCCTCTCAAGTTTTGAATATTGCTGTACTGGATCTCGAACCCAACTGGGCGGTTTCCCGCATTCAACTTCAAAGACCAGAGGCAGTTTTTTATCCCTTCAATCCTAATCAAGAGATGCTGCTTCCACTCAACTTGACACTACCAGAAAGATACCTAAATGGAGGAGAAACTATCAAAGTTTTTGCCACCATCAAGCAGAATGATTTTCGTTGGCTGGAGTTACCCTCCCTTGATGAAGAAATTGGCAAAAAGGCAGAGAAACTCGCTCGTGGCGATAATCCACTTGGACAACTTCTGGCTGCAGTTGGTGCGGATGTGGATCGACCTCCAGAACTCACCCGTGCGGCAGTACCCATTTTCGATCCAAGTCAGGAATGGACAACAAAGGACATAAAAATCACACTAACGCGATAGGTGTTTTGTAAATGGGGCTATTCATTAAATTAAAACAGATTACGGCTTCTTTGCATTAATTCTATGTTGATTTCGGGAATAGCTCTAGAATTTTCAATTGCCAGAGAACGCATTAGCAATTAACCTTTCTATAAAATGTCCCAGCAGCAACCTACTAGCCGAGGTGCAGAACCCATAATTTCCGACTTAGAGCTATACTCAGAATATCGCAACTGCGATCGCTGGGCAATTATTGTTGGTATCTCGCGATATCAGTATCAGGGCTGGAATTTGAAATATGCCGATCGGGATGCAGAGGAGCTTTACAACCTGCTCCTCACTCCTAGTGGAGGCAACTTTAAGAAAGAATTCATCTGTAAGTTAATCAATGAGGAAGCAACAACTGCCAACATTACACGAGCACAAAGTTCGTAAATTGGATTAACAAATCTTCTTTAGGAGGAAATTAATTCATCCTACTTCTATTGTCAATTTTCAAAAAAAATCGGTCGAATTTAATGAAAATAGCAGTTTTCCTTCTCTGCAATTAGCTGCTGTAAAAGCTTTAGAAAAGCCTATTAATCAACGCGGTGAAAAACTCAGAATTAATTCTGCTTAGGATCGCGAATTAAATAACTTACAATTTTAATTGTTATTGTGGGATGGGCGTCCCGCCCGTCCAAAAAGGACGGGCGTCCCGCCCATCCCACAAACTTGTGGAAGTTATTTAATTCTCATTCCTTATCGCTCAATTTCTGTGCAACAAATATTGTATAATTTAGCTCAAGAACAGCCAGGTTTCAAGGTTGCTGCACAGCCTGGCAGGAGCAATCATCAGAATGGTTTAGCTATTGATATTGAAGAGCCTGAGAAATGGCAACCCTTTCTAGAATCAGAAGGATGGCAATCGTTAGGACCATCCGACCCAGTTCATTTTGACTTTGTTGGTTCCGGTACTGACGATATCAGTAGTCTCCCTATCCTCGCTTTTCAACAACTCTGGAATCTGAATCATCCAGAAGATAAGATTCCAGAAGATGGCCAATATACTCCTGAGACTGAGGAACGGCTAAATCAGTCTCCTAGAGAGGGTTTTCCTAAAGGTGGCAGGGCAGTCAACTAAATAAAAACTTACTGATTACTTAAATATGTCAGAATTCACACATAGCTATGCCCTAATTATTGGTATTAATGACTACAACAACGGCATCTCTTCACTCAAAACTGCTGTTAGTGATGCGACAGGAATCGCCCGTCTCCTCGAAACCGAGCATCATTACACAGTTACTCTGCTTCTGAATCAAGAAGCTAACCTCAGCCAACTTCGGCAGATATTAGAGATAGAATTACCGAAACAAATTCAAGCGGGCGATCGCTTTCTCTTCTACTTCGCTGGACATGGGATTGCCCTCAACGGTGAGGATGGCCCGGAAGGCTATCTGATTCCTCAAAACGCTAAGTTGGGCAATGTTAGCACTTACCTGCCGATGTCAGAGGTGAATAAAGCCTTGCTTCAGCTTCCCTGCCGTCACTTTTTAGGTATTCTCGACTGTTGTTTTGCGGGTGCTTTTCGCTGGTCAAGCCTACGCAAAGCGATTCCTGTTGAACTGGGTATACTCCACAAAGAACGCTACGATCGCTTCATTCAAGACCCCGCATGGCAAGTCCTCACTTCGGCTGCCTACGATCAATCTGCATGGGATGCCTTTGACCTGAAAGACGATCGCGGACAAATAGGAAGCCATTCACCGTTTGCCTGTGCGTTGATTGAAGCACTTGAAGGTAAAGCCGATGCCTTTCCACCAGCCGAACCCGGTAAGCCAGCCGGGGATGGTGTAATTACGGCATCTGAACTCTATCTATATATGCGCGATCGTGTTGAAATTGCCACAGAAGCACGTGCCATCCGCCAGACGCCAGGGATTCATCCCCTCAACAAACACGATAAAGGCGAGTACATTTTCCTGACACCAGGACACGCCCTGAATCTACCTCCCGCCCCACCATTGGATGTTTCCAAAAATCCCTATCGGGGCTTGTCACCCTTTGAAGAGGAACACAACAAACTGTTTTTCGGTAGAACTGAACTGGTAAAAAAATTACAGAATTTTGTCAAAACTAATCCCCTAACAGTGGTTTTGGGTGCTTCTGGTGCGGGTAAATCTAGTTTGGTGAAGGCAGGATTAATTCCCGAACTACGGAAAGAAAAAACTGAAAAATGGTATTTTATGCCACCCATCCGTCCTGGTAAGACTCCCTTGCAAGCTTTAAATAATGCTTTGAAACAAATTCAATTACCAGAGGTAGAGCCACAAAATCCACAGCATAACCTGGTAATGAGCATTGATGTTTGGGCGAAACAACTCCCCAATTATAAGTTATTACTGTTTATTGACCAAAGCGAAGAAATTATTACACTTTGTCAAAACGAGGATGAGCGCAAGGAATTTTTCCAACAAATACTTACAGCAATTGATGCCCATGGGGATAAATTACGAATAGTGTTAAGCCTACGTTCTGACTTTGAACCCCAAGTCCGCGATGCTGGCTTAAAGTTTTTTCCCACAGTCATTAAAAAAGAAGTGGGAAACACTGACACTGAGCTTAAAAAGCGTTGGCTCAAGGGACGATTTATTGTACCAGCGATGACACGATCGGAACTACGCCAAGCAATTGAAAAGCCCGCTGAAGCACGGGTAATGTATTTTCACCCCTACGATTTAGTAGAACAATTAATTAATGAAGTGGCGGATATGCCGGGAGCATTGCCTCTGCTTTCCTTTGTCCTGAGCGAACTTTATCTCAAGTATTTAAAGCGACAACGGGATGCAGAAAACGGAGGGATCACCATTGACCGGGCCCTGACTCAAGAAGATTATCAAGCTTTGGGAGGAGTAATCCTATCGCTGACTCAAAGAGCTGATGAGGAATATCAGGCGTTAGTTCAAGAAAATCCAGCTTATAGCCAAGTTATCCGTCATGTAATGCTGCGGATGGTAGCCCTGGGTGGAGGCGAGCTAGCGCGTAGACAAGTCCCGTTATCGGAATTGGAATATCCGCCAGATAAAAATAGTTTAGTTAATGAAGTAATTGAGCATTTTAGCACAGCCAGGTTGTTAGTGAAAGGGCAAGATACAGAGGGGAATCCCTACGTGGAACCAGCCCATGATGCTTTGGTGCGGGGATGGGAAAGGTTGCTGAAGTGGAAGCAAGAGGAACAAGAAAGCTTACTGCTGCAACGACGGCTAACTCCCGCAGCGAGGGAGTGGGATAGCCTTAAAAATAAGGACAAAGAACAGCCAAAAGGGATTCTAGACAGGGCTGATCCTGTTTTGGATTGGTTAGATCGACGACTCTTGACTATCGAAAACTTAGTGAATAAAATTCCTGCTCAGTTTGCTCGACTATTACGCCGCGCTCAAAATCAGCAAGCGCAATCGAGAGAGAAACCCGTACAGTTTTTGTGGAATGCGAATCCTTATCTCGACGTATTGGATAAAGAACTCAATTCCGATGACAACTGGTTAAACCAGGTAGAAGCTGATTTTGTGCAGGAAAGTGTTTTGCAAAAACGCCAGAATATTAGTTGGCGGTGGCGCAGTGCGATTGTGGTAATTCTGGTTTTAAGCGGGTTGATTCTCTGGGCCTTAGCGAATCTTAGGCAATCAACGATAAACCAAATGCTGACTAATACTGAGTCCGCAGATGGTAACTTGCGCTCAAATCAACTGATTTTAGATGCTTTGGTCGATAGTTTGTCGGCTGGAAAATCCCTTAAAACTAACTTGCTGTTAAAAGTACCCCCACCAAAAGAAGGCGAACAAATTCAAGTTATTAGAACCTTAAGAAAGGCAACTTATACAGTCCGAGAATATTACAAAAAAGCAGGGTTTCCCAGTGGGGTTCAAAGTATTTTTTGGGAAAAAGAGGGTAGGCTACTGGTAGTTAGTACTGAAAATGATGGTACTGTCCGAGTATGGGACAAACAAGCTAAAAAGTTAGCTGAGTTACCAGGAAATCAATACACAGTTACAGAGGTAATTTTTAGTCCAAATGGTAGCCAACTCGCTATTGGCACAAACAAGGGTTCTATCCTGTTTTGGGATTGGGAAAATCAACAACAGGCAGCAGTATTACAAACAAATCAATGTAAGAAGGGAAACAACATCTCTAGTTCTGATTCATGTCAGATTAAAAGTCTCAGTTTTAATCCGGATGGCAGTCAAATTGTTAGCGTTGGAGATAAAGGTATTGCCCATTGGTGGAATTTATCTAACAACCAATCCCAAGAATTCCAAGTACCTCAGAACAAACAAGTACCTCACAACAAAATCGTAACTGCTGGTTTCCAGCCCAAGCGATACCAGAAAATCCAAGTACCTCAGAACAAACAAGTACCTCACAACAAAATCGTAACTGCTGGTTTCCAGCCCAATGGTGAATTATTATTTGTTGCTACAACTCTGGATGGTACAACTGTCAGCGTGTTTAACTCATCTTTTCGAGAGTTAAGTAAAACCTCGCAGTTTCCAGTAAGCGTCGATCGAGTAATACTGAGTCCCAATGGTAAGGATATAGGAATTATCTACGGACAAGCTAGAAGCACCAGGGGTAGTGAAAGTTATTTGTGGGATTGGCGGCAACCAAATAACGCGCAAGAAGGGCGGACAAAGTTGTTGGGTCGGAACGACGATATTAGTTTTAGCCCAGATGGTAAAAAACTTGCTGCTACAGGATTCAATGACGGTACTATACGCTTGCAGGACTTGGACACAGGCACAATTAGTGAACTCAAAGGACATAAAGGTCAAATCGCGAGTTTAAATTTTCGCTCAGATGCTAAAGTCCTTGCTACTGCCAGTGCTGATGGGACTCTCCGTCTTTGGGATTTGGAACAACAACAGCTAAGTCAATCACAAAAACTTCCACACAAAGTTAAGAGTCTCTCATTTAGCCGAGATGGTAAGCTGATAGCAAGTCAAGCAGTAGATGGAACTGTCCGCTTGTTAGATTTATCCGGGAAGCTAGTGCAGCAGTTTAACAAGCGATACCCTGTCTTTAATAGCTTGAGTTTTAGTCCTAATGACAAGCAACTGGCAACCCTAAGCAACGAAGGAACTGTGGGTATATTAGATTTTGCGAGTCAGCAGTACAGAGAATTTACTGGAAAATATGATGGTAGTAACCTGAGTTTTAGTCCTAATGGTAACCAACTAGCAGTTACGGGAAATGACAATAATAATAACAGAGTTTATTTGTTGGATGTATCTTCAGGTAAGCCAAATGATAAGTCGTTTCCTTATGAGGAAACCATGATGATTACCAATGTGATTTGGAAATCAGACGACCAAATCCTGTTAGCTGGTGTACAACAATTAAGTAGAGCCTACAAAAGTATCGTATTGTTGGATGTAAAGTCGGGAATACAACTACAGACTATTTCCGAAAATTTTGGAGCAGGTGAATTTTCCGATATCAGTTCTAACAATGATGGTAGTTTAGCTGCCCTTGTCAAAGAAGACGGTACTTTCAGCTTGTGGTATTTGGATGGAACCAAGATAGGAGAATTTAAAGACCCTGACCTCAAAATCAAAAGCGTCATTTTGAGCCCCGACAGTAGTATGCTGGCTACCATTGGCGAGGACGGCACTACCAAATTATGGGAAATTGGTAACTTAGATAAATTACTTACCAAAGGTTGCGATCGCGTGCGTGACTATCTGAAGAATAACTCTAATGTTAACGAGAGCGATCGCCACCTATGCGACGATGTGCCAAAGTAGTTGGAAAAGATAAAAGTTTTTAACGCCGTACCAACTATTCGTCAAATATGCGTAGATAAGTGCGATCGCCTCTGAAAATTCTGGGTACAAAAGTGCGATCGCCCGACAAAACCTCTGAGTACAGAAGTGCGATCGCCTCACAGAGTTTTTATGATTGTCCTGGACGCACGGGTGGTCAGAAACCGGGTTTTTTGCGAGAAGACGCCCTGCCGCGCGCACACGGGCGTAAAAAACCCGGTTTCGAGGAGTCGGAGTGCGTCCAGGACTGTATTACTAATCTTTGTAAATAACTCAGCTTGCAGGTTTTACTAAACTTTTTTCCCAAGTCTCGCAAATTGCATTAGCACCTGTCTTTGCAATCTTTTTAATGATTAGAGTTGCTAGGAGAGTTGCAACAGCAGGAGCCAACCCAACTCCACTGACTAAAACAGGAGCCAACATCCCAGCCGCTTTGGTATAGTTCTGATTTATTGTTTCATCTAAAATCTTCCGAGTCTCTGCATCGTCTCCTCCGAGGGGTTTGCACATCAGCTCGTAAGTTAAGGGGTTGACGCGATCGAAAAGCTGGCGACCAGCATCTAGAAATCTTGGATCGATCGATGCTCTAGCCGCAACGTTCACATCAATAGATTCCCAGGAAGTTAGGTCTACCCCTCTTGCGACACCTCCAGCAACATCATCTCCTATAGCTTCAGCACGAGCGCCTAGCTGAGCTTCCAATACATCATCATCCAGCTCCCACAAACTTGCCACAATAGCTTCAACTTCTGTCATTGCTAGTTATCTCCCGGCTTTAGTTAACAAGAGTGTTACTGATTATTCTGGGGATATAAAAAAATCTCCCGAAACCCATCAAGGTAGTTTAACCAAAATATAGTGATATTTCAAAAATCTCAACTATTCTTATCATTTTTTGATTGAGCGATTATCTCTCGGGAGATGAGCCGTGTTCGCGACTAATATCATTCCGGCACAGCCGGAATGATATTACTTAACAAAAGAAGCCGGGGGTAGCGCGCGAGATCGTTTTAGGTTTAATTAGAACGACCTACTTAATTACTAACCTCAGCCATTTCAATGACGCGGCCGTCGTAATCCTTGACCAAAAAATTCAGCGGCTTTTCCCGGCGAATTTTATACTTAATGCCGCGAGTTTGTACCCTCATCAATAGCTGATCCAGACATTCGCGATCGAAACAAACGTGACGCTGGCGATTTTTTTCCCCTGCACCGGCCCCGCTAATGATGTGCAGTTGGGTATTTTTCATCAACTGATACCACAAACCCTCGGGATCCCCCATCGTTTGAGAACTCGTTGCCCTCCCGACATTCGGCGACAAATACAGCGGATCGATACCAGTTGTCCCCAAACTTTGCTCGTAATTGTAGTAGTAGTGCAGCGGCACTTCTGCTACGGGCAGGTTTAGCATACCTTCATAGAACTCCCTCGCTTGCCCGAGATCGGATACCATCACCGTGTGTACCTTCGGAGCACTGGTGAGAAACATCCACATCGCCCCCGCATAGGCGGCCAGCAGCATCACCATAATCCCTTGAGTCGAAAACAAGCTGTCCAGGGGCAGGGATGGCAAGAAAGAACTCAGGTGCAAAGGGTGAAGTGCAAGAGCCATAATACTAACTACTAAACTCATGAATCATAAGAAAGGGTAAACAACGAAATTTATCAAGATTGCAGTCGCGATCGCCCGCGAGACTTAAACTATTAGCTTAGCCATCTATGTTAGCAAAAGCTAGCCGTTAGGCCCTACCCGATGAAAGTCTTTGTCTACGGCACTCTCAAACCCGGGGAGTGCAACTACCTCCGCTACTGCGAAGGAAAAGTTGTGGATGCTTACCCCGCGATCGCCCGCGGTCAACTTTTTGCGCTGCCGATCGGCTATCCTGCGATGATTGCCGGAGATGGCACAGTCTGCGGTTTTCTCCTCTGTTTCGCTTCCTCGGCTATTTTGGACGATTTAGACCGACTTGAAGACTATCATCCCCTGCGGGAACCGACACAAAACGAATATCAGCGGCAGTCCATCGAAATCTTCGATCGACACCTCAAACCTTTAAGCACCGCTTGGGCATACTTCATGTTACCCGATCGCGTCCGTTCCCTAGGAGGCATCTGCCTGCCCCACGGCACGTGGGAAAATAGGTTTTCAACACATAAAATCCTTAATGCCGATGAGCTTAGGATCGCGAATTAAATAACTTACAATTTTAATTGTTATTGTGGGATGGGCGTCCCGCCCGTCCAAAAAAGACGGGC
>NZ_JAUBTO010000029.1:0-38941 GCF_036702495.1 Microcoleus sp. C2D2
TGTAAGTAACTGTTGAGCCTGGGGCCGCCGTCGCTGGTCCGGTTTTGGTGGTAACGACATCTGCCTGGGGGGTGATACTTGTGGTGACTTTAGCAGTCGGATCGCCACCGTTATTGTTGCCCGGAGTCGGGTCTGGGGTGGGGGAACTACTGCTGGCGGTGTTGCTGACGCTGCCTGAGTTGGGTGCGACAAAGCTGACGGTGTTGGCTACCGCAGCAGCAGCACCGATGTCCAAGCTGGGGATGGCTGGGAAGGTGACAATGCCAGTATCTGCATTGTACGTGCCGCCGTTGGAGACGACTACCGAGGTTAAGCCCGGAACGATGCTGTCAGTAATTGTGACGTCCGTCGCTATGCTTGGCCCGATGTTTTGCGTCGAAATCGTGTAAGTAACTGTTGAGCCTGCAGTCGCCGTCGCTGGTCCGGTTTTGGTGGTAACGAGGTCGGCACTAGTATCAACGATTGTAGTTGAGACTTGAGAGAGGGGTTGGGAACTATTGTTGTTATCTAGATTGGGGTCGAAAGTGCTGGAACTGCTATATGCAGTGTTAGTTAAGGCTGTGCCTGCGCTGAGTGTTGCCGGAACTGTGGCGGTGATGGTGCGGGTGACGCTCTCACCGTTAGCCAGAGTTGGAATAGCTGGCCAGGTGACCGTCTTCGTTTGGGGATTGAAAGTACCGCCGTTGTCAGCGCTGACGAAAATTAATTCTGGAGGGAGCGGATCTTGAATCAGCACGCTTTCGGCGCTGTTGGGCCCGTTATTAGTGGAAATAATAGTGTAGGTAATCGTGCTGTTGGGTGTGGTGACCAGCGGGCCTTTTTTAACAATGGAAACGTCGGCTACGACTTTAGGCGTATCTATACTTTCGACGACGATATTGTTAACTTCGTGAATGTTTGAATTTCCCCCTGTCGAAGCAGCAAAGCCAAATTTAAAAGTAGCTGGCACTTCTCCGTTTATGGTGGCCACATTTGGTATGTCGAGCAGTGTTTCGTCCGCATCAAAGCTTCCGTTGTTGTTCAAGTCGAAGGCAACTGACAGAGCTGAAGTTACCGGGGCTAATGTAACTTGAACCCTTCTTCTAGCAGGATTAGCAGGATCATTGCGAATGGTTGCATCTTTATTATCTATGCCAATGGCAATGGAAGTGTTCGTTAAAAAATTATAAGATGTGCTTTCGCTGCCTCTAAGTGCTAGTGAATCTGGTTGCGGGCCACTGAATCCACCCTGTTTTCCAGCATTCGCGTTAGAATAATTGCCAAACTCGTCTAATCCTATACCTAAATAACCTCCTACAATACCGGGTACCGTGTTCAGATTACTCGTATTCTGAGCATAGCCGAGAGAGCCGCCAAAGCCTCCCGCTTTTGTTGGCGTAGCTGTTCCGTCAATGAGGAAAAAACTAATACCATCTGCACCAAGAAGGGGCGCGTTGGGACTATTTATCGGATCAAACTGCTGAGTACCTCTGTTATACGCATAGTAATCAAAGGTAACTCTCAGACCCTCAGTGGCAGAGATGGGGTTGTTGTAGATTACAAAAGCTGCTTGCTGAAATTTATTTGATGTTAATCTTAAAGTACCTTCTCCGGGTGGATCGCCAACCCCTAAACTGGGAATAACGCCGTTCGGGTTGGCTGGACCTGCGGTTAAGCCTGGGTTATCTGTAAGGGTATTGCCAACTCCATATATCCAAGGCCCGACTGCTGTTGGATCTTTAAAGTTTTCATCTACTAAAGTAGCCAGGACTGATGTATAGCCTTCTAGGACTTCTTTTTCAAAGGCTATTTCGGTATTTATTTGTCCTGTGGAAATTTCTAATTCCCAGTCGCCTCCTAAGGCTGCATTACCAGTTCGGTTGTTGGAAGCGGCAATATTTGCGCCAGTGAATTCCCTGATTTTGTGTAGGAATTTCCTGCCGGATTCGCCGGCGGCTACGTTACAGCCGTAAAGTAGAATGCTGGCGGATTCGCTAAGGGCTTTTCCCCACTGCTGCAATTGGCTGCTGTAGGTTTCTACATTATCAATGTTCAGTTCTGTTGAGCCGATTTCTAATGCTGCTTCTCGGCCGTGAGAAACTATGTGCAGGCTGGCGATGCTGCTGCGCTCAACCAAAATTTCGGTGATTTGCTCGATCGCCTCCCTGGTTGGATTGAGTACAAATACTTCCGTTCCTGCTTTAACACCACCGATCAATTGCTCGTAATTTTCTACTCGGGTGTCAACAACCACTAAAGATTTTGGCGCTTCAGGTTCTGCTTTAGAGGTGGTTTTTTCAAAAAAAGAGTTGTTGTTAGTGACCATAATCGTAGATGTAGATGTTTTGACGGCTGAAAAATTCGACAGATTGGAGATCGTGTTCATCAAAAAAATTCGGTAATAAGTGGGTTGCGAGCCGTCTAAAGACGCGCTCGTGGGAAACGACGCGGGGATTTCAATAAGCGAGTGAATCTTTCCATTACACCGGGATTGCTAGATCCGGTGTAATGAATGTAGTGTACCAGGGGCGGGAGAATTACCATTTCAAATTGTGCAACCCGCGATCGCACAACTGTTTTGCTCTTTCTCGCCTCTATCAAAGGTGTGATTTTAGCTTGCGCTTTAGTTAACGCCCGGTACTCGATCTAGGACACCGATCTAACCCAATAAATCTGCTTAATCTTAAATTTCGCGATGCAAGGAACTAGCTTCCCATTCCCTGGTAGGTCTTTAACTCTTACCGTTAACGTGGTACCCAGGTAACATCTGGTCAACTGTGGTTTAAGTCAAAGGCTAGAAGCGAAGGTGTCTTTAGACCAGGGTGGTGGACTATTCCTTGATTGAGTTATCCGTTTTAACATACCCACCTTTAGGATATTGCATAAACAGCAAAATATAAATTAAAAAAAAAGTGTAAGTATAAAAATTATTTTATACTTACATATTTTTACGGTGGAGATTTAAGGAAAGAATGGGACGGGAACTGTAGCAGGCGATCGCGAGTTCCTAGGGCGACCAATCACCGCAACTGCTACACAAGCGTTTTCGGGTTTTGACTGCGCCACTTAATTCTTTTTATTTGAGAAGAGGCTATGTCAGAACATGGGGAATTCGATCGCCCGTTACTTACGCCTTGCTGAAAAAAAGGCAGTGATTCCGGTAAAGCGACGGTTTTCAGTACGGTTGTACGTATGATTTTTTGTTGAATCTTCACCCTAAGTCAATTTAAAAAATTGGTTTCCGAGAATTGGAAAATTTTAAATTTGAGATTCTATTTACTACTGTTACTCATGGGCATTACTGCTAAATTTACTTATCGAGAACTTTTATCAAAAAAATCTCATAACGACAATAAAATCTACAAAATTTAACGTAGCGTAAGGCAACTTAACACGAGCTAGGAGTTGACAAGTTGCACTAATCTATGATTTCACTTATTGGGTGTTGGCAGCCAAAGGCAGCGAAGCGATCGCAGGATTTGAGAATTGAACGCGAGATTTGCGCAAAAAATTCTTTCAAACCCTACAGTATTGTTGACGGTTGACGGTTGACGGTTGACGGTTGACTGTTGACAAGCGAAAAATTTTACACCTAATTTCCAGGTTCCAGATTCATCTGTGGAGTCAATTTTTAAATCTAAAATCTAAAATCTAAAATCTAAAATCTAAAATCGACTGGCTGTTGACTGTTGACTAAGCTGTCGCGCATTTAAATTGTATATTCAGGGCGGGCGGGACGCCCACCCCACAAGACTTTGATTTTTTTTGACATACAATTTAAATGAAGAACAGCTTACCCTCTTCTCTCTTCCTTAGGGGCTAGGGGATAGGTGCTTTGTGCAGCGCGCATCGGAAACATAGCTGCTGTGTTCACACAGCTATATTTCGGATGCGCACCCTAGGGGATAAGACCAAAAATTGAGGGTGGCGCGATCGTACTTTCTCGGAGTGCGCCACCCCGAAAGGGGCGCTTTTTAAACGTTAGTTAATATCCAGTTCCCGCACTAAAAAAGCCCATTCATCTGCCAATTCTTCAATAATTTTCGCAGTGGGTTTGCCGGCACCGTGTCCCGCTTTGGTTTCGATCCGAATTAACACCGGTTTTTCTCCGGCGTGCATTTCTTGCAAAGCGGAAGCAAATTTAAAACTGTGGGCCGGAACTACTCGATCGTCACGATCGGCAGTTGTAATCATTGTCGCCGGATAAGCCATTCCCGGTTTGAGGTTGTGCAGGGGAGAATAGCCGTGAATTGTGGGAAATTCTTCGGGATTTTCCGGCGAACCGTATTCAGAAGTCCAGGCCCAACCAATAGTAAATTTGTGGAAGCGCAACATATCCATAACGCCGACTGCGGGCAGTGCTGCACCGAACAATTCCGGCCGCTGAGTCATGCAAGCTCCCACTAATAAACCGCCGTTGCTGCCACCTGCGATCGCCAATTTTGCTGGTTTGGTGTACTTGTTTTCGATCAACCATTCAGCGGCGCTGATAAAGTCATCAAACACGTTTTGCTTATTCAACTTTGTGCCTGCTTGGTGCCATGATTCGCCGTACTCGCCGCCACCCCGCAAACAGGCTGTTGCGTAAACACCGCCCATCTCCAACCACACGATCCTGCTAACAGAAAAACTCGGAGTTAGCGAGATACCAAAACCGCCGTAGCCGTAGAGGTAGGTGGGGTTGTTGCCATCCAACTGCAAGCCTTTCTTGTGCGTGATAAACATGGGTACTTGCGTACCGTCTCTGCTCGGGTAAAATACTTGTTTGGTCTCGTAATCCTCCGGATTAAAATCAACATTTGGTTGCCGATAAATCGTACTTTCATCGGTCACCATATTGTAGTGGTAGATGATGTTTGGCGCCGTGAAACTCGTGTAAGCATAAAAAGTTTCGGTGTCGTGCCGCTTGCCGCCGAATCCTCCCGCCGAACCAATTCCGGGCAAGGCAACTTGTCGCACGAATGAGCCGTCTAAGTTGAAGATTTTAATCTGGGTGTAGGCGTCTTTCAGGTAAGAAGCGACAAATTGATTGTTCAGGAGGCCGATTCCTCCGAGGGTTTCTGCTGATTCGGGGATAATTTCTGTGAATTTCCCTTGACTTTCATCAGCAGCGAGGGATGAGGGAGGTGGGTTGTTGGTGTCGATCGCAATTACGCGGCCCAACGGTGCATCCAAATCTGTTTGAAGCCAGAAAAGAGAGCCATCATTGTCAATGAAACTGTACTCAGCCTCGAATTCGTTAATTAGTTCTACAACCGTTGATTCCGGTGCCGTCAAATCCTTGTAGAAAATCAAGTTTTTGGTTTCCGTTCCCTGCCAAACAGAGATAATTAAGTAACGGCCATCTTCGGTAACGCCGCCGCTAAATCCCCACTCTTTCTGGTCTGGTCGCTCGTAGATTAATTCGTCTTCAGATTGCGGCGTGCCGATTTGGTGGTAAAACAGTTTTTGGTAATAATTAACGTCTTCGTGCTTGCTTTTTTCGTTGGGTTCATCGTAGCGGCTGTAAAAAAAACCTTTACCGTCGTGAGTCCAGGATGCGCCTGAAAATTTAATCCACTTTAAATGGTCTGATAAATCTTCGCCAGTTGCCACATCACGAACCTTCCATTCCTGCCAGTCGGAACCGGAAGTTGACAAACCGTAGGCCATGAGTTTGCCGTCTTCGCTGATAGCTACGCCACCCAAAGCAACGGTTCCGTCTTCTGAGAGAGTGTTGGGGTCAATTAATACTTTGGGTTCGCCATCGAGGGACGTTAACGTGTAGAGAACCGATTGATTTTGCAGGCCGTCATTCTTGTAGTAGAAATAGCGATCGCCTTCTTTGAAAGGTATGCCGTATTTCTCGTAATCCCAAAGTTGAGTCAGGCGCTGTTTAATTTTTTCCCGCGCCGGAATTTCGCCCAGATAGCCAAAGGTAACTTGATTTTGGGCTTCCACCCAAGCTTGGGTTTCCTCTGAGTCGGGGTCTTCTAGCCACCTGTAGGGGTCGGATACTTTGACACCGTGGTAGTCGTCTGTGTGGTCGATTTTGCGGGTTGTAGGGTAGCTTAAAGGTCGATCGAACTGGGCCATAATTTTTTACTTTCGGTAACTTTGTCCAGTTTAGCCTTTCGCGGCAGTGACGACAGAGAACAACCACACCCAACAGCAAATACCAAATACCCGACAGGTTTCAACCTGTCGCTACACAGACAAAACCCGCCGGCGCGGGTGTCATATCTTACAAATTTCTCATTGCCAACCTCAGCGAAGCAATCGCAGAAACTTAAGATATAAATATCGTCGCATCAATTGTGAACTCTTCCACCTCTCTTCTCTTCCTTCGCGTACTTCGCGTCTTCGCGGTTCATTTCTCTTACTTTCCAATCAACCATCACCCATTTTCAACTAATCCAACTCTCTCCTTCCTTCCAAAGCGCGAGCCAAAGTAACCTCATCAGCATATTCCAAATCTCCCCCCATCGGCAAACCAAAAGCTATGCGCGTCACCAGAGTAAAAGGTTTTAATAAGTGACCGATATAAAGAGTAGTAGTTTCGCCTTCCACGCTGGGACTAATAGCAATAATTACTTCCTTAATCTTTTGCTGGCTGACGCGCCGGACTAACGGTTGAATATTCAATTGTTCCGGGCCAATTCCATCCATCGGCGAGATAACGCCGCCAACAACGTGATATTTGCCCATATATTCGCGCGTTTTTTCTAAAGCGATTACGTCGCGGGAATCTGACACTACACAAATGGTATGACTGTCGCGGTTGGTATTGCGGCAAATTTCGCAAACAGGGTCAGCAGATAAGTGAAAGCATACTTGACAGAAACCTACTTGCTGTTTGGCATCAATCAAAGATTTAGCTAGGGCTTGCACGTCTTCTTCCGGTCGCTTCAAAATATGTAAAGCTAAACGCTGGGCTGTTTTTGGGCCGATTCCGGGCAAGCGCTGCAATTGTTCGATTAAACGAGCTAAAGGTCGAGTGTACATTAAAAATTGGCGGTAATTGGTAATATCATTTCTGGTTGATTCGCGACTATATAATTTGCGCGATGTAGGGGCGGGTTTTACCAACCATCTATGTTTAAAACTAAGTATATCATAAACCAGTCCCGCCCATACGCTGAGGAATACTGACTAATTTACCCTCCACTAATTTTAGCTTTGTAGCCTAACTTTGTGATAATTTCTAGCAGCTTTTGCTTGTGTTCGCCTTGAATTTCGATTTCATTATCTTTGACTGTGCCGCCAGTACCGCATTGAGCTTTTAGCTGTTTGGCTAGAGTTGCTAATGTTTCGGGTTTTTCCTGAAAGCCGCTGATGACTGTAACTGTTTTGCCGCCGCGTCCTTTGCGGGATGCTTCGATTTTGAGGTTTTGTTGATTGGGGGGAACTTCGGCAACTCCCCGTTGGAGGGCGGCGGAGTTGTCAACATTCCCAAACTCGGAGTAAACAATTCGTTTGCCCTCGGTTGTTTTGCTGTCAGAATCTTTGCGTTTGGATGCTGCCATAGGTTAAGATGCTTGAACTTTTTTTACTGGTATTTCTAGTTTTAGCGGATTGGGGTATGGTTGCGATCGCTCGGAATGCGCCTTAACTTCGGGAAACCGCAAACTTTTACCATCAAAGGAATTGAACATTTATTGTGTAGCAAACTCAAGCTTGACTTTGGTTGCAATGTGTGCTTTTATAAAAAGCATATTTTAAAATTATGACCTCCTCTCTGTTAAGCGAGAAAAAAACACGTTGTCCATCAATTTATGGCAGAAATATAACATTCGGCTTGAATCTTGGGGGACTGACTATGATACCCCTATTAGTCTAAACCAAGAAGATTCACTTTTAGACGATGCAATTGACCTAAAGGTCGAATGCGAGGAGTGGGTGGGACGCCGACCAAGTTGCGAACCAGCCCTTCCTAATAGGATTCTGTTTGTTGACGGTCGCCGACGGCTTGACACTCGTTTTATCGGCCAAAATGGTAACGAAATCTTGTACGGAGCCTTTGCTACGATTGCCGTCGGTGCCGTACTGGTCGCACGCGCCACTCGTAGAGCTGCCGTAAGTGAGCTGATTGTCAAAAGAGCGATCGCCATTGGTGGTATCAGCCACAGCGAAACTATTCCCCCGACACGAGTTCCCTGCCCGCTCGGAAGCGGGGCTGAAATTATTTACAGTACCTACATAACCGATGCTGAAAGCGAACCTCAAAAGCCGATTGCGCTAGTTCAAAAAGCTATGCGCGAGGAAGAAGCTAAATTAGCTGTGAAACTCGCGATCGATCCAGATGTACTCGTTATCAGAGACGGCCCGCTGCTACACAAACCTTATAAAGCTCCTGAATCTACATTGGGCTACGTAAAAACAATGGGCAAAGCCTATTTAACCGGAGACAGTGCCAAACTGCTTTGGGAATTGCAGTTAGGAGAACGAACTCCTATTTTTTCTATAGGAAAGCAAAAAAGTCCGAAACGCCACTGGAGTTGGTATCTGCGATCGGGTCAACAGCAGATCGACCATAAACAATTAGGATATCACGGCCTGCACGGCATTGTCAGATTAGATTTATATGGTGAAGTTCCCTTAAATAAAGCAACAGAAATTGCCGATCGAAGTACATATTTAATTCCGCAGTATGCCTCCCATCCATCCCGCGACCCCCGCGCCCCCCAAAACCTCACACCTGTTGGCGGGCTAGAAAAAGAACTCGGACGGCACATGGGCGACAAGGGAGTAATTGAACGGCGGTTGCGGACTTTTTTAGCCAGTCAAGGAGTGATGAAATGACGACAACTCTTGGCTTTGTATTAGGAACTCAAGAAGCTACGCCCCTCGATTTTTGGGTAGCTGTTTTGCCCGGTCAAATCCTGCGACTTGATGATGTTGTCGAAGTGCAAACTTGCCGACCAGATGGTGCAGGAATTGTTAGCTTTTATGGCATTGTAGATCGCGTTCGTACTCTATACGAAGGAACGCAGTTTGATACTGATACCTTTTTGGTCAAAAATGGAAGTTTACCTGTTAATGTGTCCTATGCTGGCCACATTCAAGTAACCAGGATTGAACCAGAAGAATATTTGCCACCGCAGCCTGGAGACCCTGTGCTGCTTGCTACAGACGAAGAATTAAAGCGCGCTTTGTACTTTGAGGGAATGGAAAAACGCATTCCCGCAGGAATGATGCGAAACGGTAGCCCTGCTTATTTGAATTTTGACTTCATCAATGGCGAAAAAGGAGCTCATATAAATATTTCAGGCATATCGGGAGTTGCTACAAAAACATCTTACGCATTATTTATACTTCATGCAATTTTAAAATCTGCTGTTTTAGGGGCCAGTCGCGCTAACACCAAAGCATTGATTTTCAATGTCAAAGGTGAAGATTTATTTTTCTTGGACAAGGATAACAGCAAACTGCGGACAGAAGATCGTTTGCACTATCAAACATTAGGAGTGCCAGTTGAACCATTCAAGGATATCCGTTTTTGCGCCGCCCCCAAGAAAGGAACTACCGAACTCGATCCGCACATAGAGCAGCGGACTGATAATATTTCAGTTTATTTGTGGAGTCTTCGGGAACTGTGTCGCGATCGCCTGTTCAGCTTTCTATTCGCTGGAGAAGACTTGGAACGAGGCAATTTGGGATTTTTAGTTTCTGTGGTAGAAGAACGGCTGGCACGGTTAGCCGAAGCTAACGATCGGAATGACAAACAAGCTAACCGCCACTTAGGAGTTCATTTAGAAGTTGATGCTTATGGAACACCACAAAAACAGAAAGTTGAAACTTTTAGAGACTTAATTGAGTTTCTTGAAGACAAACTGGTGGAAAATCCAGACCAGAGTTGGTTGGGTCGCAATGCCCCTGCAACTGCTGAGGCTTTGATTCGCCGCTTGTGGGGATCTAGAAATGAAATGAGCCACTTAATCCGGGGGGACTTACACCCAGCAATCATGGCTAAATCTCAATTAGACCCCCTCGCGCCGGCACATCAAATTACCATTGTTGACATCAATAAACTGGGCGGACAATCACAAAAATTTGTGGTAGGAGTGCTACTAAAAAAACTATTCTATGAGAAAGAAAAACGGGGACAAAATCCCGTCGTATTTATTGTTCTAGATGAATTGAACAAATACGCACCCCGCGAAGGCCGCAGCCCCATCAAAAACTTATTAGTGGAAATAGCAGAACGGGGTCGCTCCTTAGGAATTATCCTGATCGGAGCACAACAAACTGCCTCAGAAGTTGAGCGCAGGGTAGTTGGGCAAGCTGCAATTCGGGTCGTGGGCAGGCTCGATTCTGCTGAAGCAGAACGCCCAGAATATAACTTTCTGACTGGATCTTGCCGCAAGCGAGCGTTACTCCTCAAATCCGGCAGTATGTTTGTTCATCAGCCGGAAGTTCCAGCACCACTACTGATTAATTTTCCCTTTCCCGCCTATGCTACTCGTCAGAGTGAAGTCCTGGTTAGCGAAGCAGAAATTGCCCAACTAGAAGAAGACATTGACCGTTTCTAATTTTAAACATTATGCGCTTAATTCATACATCTGATTGGCATTTGGGAAGGCGACTTAAAGGGGTAGATCGGACTCCTGAAATTGCCTTTGCATTAAATGAGTTGCTCAAACAAGCAAAATCTTTAGAAGTGGATGCAGTTTTAGTAGCTGGCGACATTTTTGATGTCCCAAGTCCTACTGCTGAAGCTGAAAAAGTTGCTTACGACTTTTTTTGCCAACTAGGAAAGGCTAAAATACCAGCGGTTGTCATCGCAGGAAATCACGACTCAGCACTTCGCATTGAGGGGGTTTCTCCACTCTTATCTCATGTCGGCGTTCAAGCTTTAGGCAGACCTAAAAATATGGACAAGGGAGGCTTGATTACACTCGATACCAACAGTGGTAAATTGTGTGTTGCCGCTGTGCCTTTTGCCTCAGAACGCAGATTGTTGAAAGCGGAGGACTTGTGGGAAAAGGATGATTTAGAACAGCGACAACATTATAAGCAGGCAGTTGCTCACCTATTTCAAAACTTAACAAAGGGCTTTCAAGATAACAGCGTCAACGTGGTAATGGCACATTTGACAATTGATGGCGCTAAACGAGCATATTCGGAGGTAGACTATTACACAAAAGATACCTACAGCCTTTCTGGTCAAACTCTTCCTTCAGAAGCTCAATATATTGCTCTCGGTCATATCCACAAACCTCAACAAGTTCCTAACGCAGCACCCACTTATTATTGTGGTTCCTTGATTCAAGTAGATTTTGGAGAAGCTGGTGAAGAAAAAGGATTTAATTTAGTAACACTAGAACCAGGTCGTCCGGCTCTGACTGAGTTTATATCTATCCCTTGTCAAAAACCTTTAAAGGTGGTCAAGTCCGATTGGAATAACCTAGATGAGACGTTAGAAGAAAATCGAGAACATTCAGGATTTTTGAAATTTGTGATTGAATTGAACGAAAGTCAAAAATTTGGTTTAGCAGATAAAGTAAGAAAAGTATGCACTCAAGCATTAATCATTGAACCCCGCTATCCAAAAGCGCCAGTCGAACCAAATATTGAAGTGGGAGAATTTAACCAGTTCGATATGGTGGTAGAGTTTCAGCGTTACTGGAGTCAACAACTAGGGAAGACTCTGGAACCGTCGGTATTAAAAGCTTTTAAAGAATTATATCAGGAACTAAACGATGCGCCCAATTAAACTAACTGTAGAAGGATTTATTAGTTTTCGCAACCGTCAAACTCTCGATTTTTCACAACTTGATTTGTTTGCGATCGCGGGAAAAACAGGTGCTGGTAAAACTTCTTTACTTGATGCTATAACTTACGCACTTTATGGTGAAGTTTCCCGAGCTTTTAAGGGACAGGAATTTGTCAGTAAAGGAGCCGATCGATGCAAGGTAGAGTTGCAATTTTCTGTGCAGCAAAATGTGTATAAAATTGTGAGAAGTTGGCGATATCGTGCTAGTTCTCCGAAAGTAGAGATTCTTTTAGACCGATTGGAAAATGGAAAGTGGGAAAGGTGCGATCATCGCAGTCTGGAAAAAGATATCTTAAGGATGGATTTTGAAACCTTCACTCGGGTTATTATACTGCCGCAAGGTAAATTTGATGAATTTCTCAAAAAAGATGCTCCAAAGCGCCGGAGTTTGTTGCGGGATTTAGGCGGCTTTCAGATATTAGAGAATATGAGCAAACAAGCAAGTAAACTTGCTGGTAATTATGAAAAAGACCGCGAAAGGATAGAAAATCAACTTGCTACTATTCAAGCTCCTACTGAAGATGAAGTAAGGCAAAAGCAAGAGCAACGAGCTAGCCTGGAAAATCAAGAAATTCCTCAACTCCAATTACAGGCAGAAAAAGCTCGAAATATTATGGCTAGTGAGGAAGAATTATTTAAACTAATTCAAAGGCGATCGCAGTTACGCGAAGAGCTATCAGAGATAGAAAAAAAAGCTGCGGAAATCGACTTAATTAAACAGCAGTTGCAGCTAGCTAAAATTGCTAATAATTTACAGGGTGATTGGGTCTTAGTGAAGGATGCTCGCACTAAAGCCGAGCGCTCTGACAGTCAACTACAAAATGCTGTTAAGAATTTAAACGAAGCTCAAAATTTGTTAGTAACTGAACGTCAAAAATGCGAAAATTTTATCAAGCAAAAAGCTGAGAAGCAAACTTTCCTGGATGCTCTTGAACTAAACTTAGAAAGGGCTAAAATTTATGAACAGCAGCGAAAACAATATCAAGCTGAGCTGACAAAAGCAGCAAAGATTACATCCCAAAGATTGCAGAATCGAGATGAGTCAGGACGACGCTTGGCTGATGCAGAAACTCAGCAAGAAGAGGCTAATTTGCAATGGCAAAACTCAGAAAAAACTCTTACTTTATATCAACCGGGTGGTAAGCGCTTAGAGCAATTAAATCACATTGCTGAATCGCTAACTAGCTGGCAATTAATCTATAGTCAAACGCTTAAACTTCGCCAAAACCTTGAAATAACTACTCAGAACAAGTTAAGTAATTTTCTGAATTATGAAGCTGCACTTATTAAGTTCCAAGAGGCAGAACTCTGTCTTGAATCTGCGCGGACTGCTTTAGAAACAGCGATTCAGAACAACCATGCCGCCGCCTTGCGTCTGACACTCCACGATGGTGATAGTTGTCCGGTTTGCAGTAACACATACTCAAACAAAAATCTATTGCCAGTGGGAAATGATACAGATGATATAGAAGAAGTGAAACGGCAAAAAAACGCAGCAGAAAGGAATTTATCGACCGCTCAACAAGAGCGGATTCGAGCTGAAGCTACCTTAGAAAGTTTACAGCAGCAAGAGTTGAAAGACAGCCAAAAAATAGCGGAAACAGAATCTCAACTAAATACACTGAAACTACAAATTAGTGCTGTATTAGAATCAGATAACTGGGAAGCAGAAGCACTGAAATCAGAACGTCAAGTGCTGCAAGAACAAGATGCTACATACAGTAAAGCTTCGACTCAACATGAAAGAAATGCTTCTACTTTACGCGAGTGCGAATCATTGAGTCAGTCTGCCAATGCTGCTTATCAACAGGCTGTAACAGAGTATCAAGCTGCCAGTGCAGAACAGTTGCAAAAAGAGCAGCTACTTCAGGAAGTGACGAGTCAACTCAATGAATTGACAGAGGGTAAACCTTACGAAGAATTAAACCAAACATTACAGCGAGATAGGGAGCAGTTGGAGTGCCAACAGAATGAGGTAGAGAACTCTTTTCAAGCTGCTGAACGACGTGCAATTAACGCCGAGTCTGAAGAGAGACAGACCCAGAAATCTGCTAATGACGATCGAAATCAATGTGAAGAACTAGAGCAAAAATGGGCTGCTAATTTACAAGCAGTTAGTTTTACTGAAAAAGAGTTTATTCAGGCTAAAGCTGATGCTCAAAAACAAGAAGGATGGCAAAATACGATTGATGATTACGATCGTAAAACAGGTGACTTGTCAAGTCGGCTCAAGGAGATAACTGACACAATTGGGGACAGAACAACTGATCGGGAAAGACTAGCACAACTGAAAAAAGGGAAAGAATCTGCTGAGAAAAAAATAAATGAAGCTAATCAGAAATTAATAGATATATCTGTCTGGATTGATCGGGCCACAAATAAATTACAACAAGCCAAGGAACTTGACCAGGAAAAAACACAAGTATCTTCTAAATGGGAAGTTTATAAGATTTTAAAGCATCGATTGCAGTCAGATGAATTTCAATCTTTTGTTATAGAAAGTTTGGAAAAAGAGTTAGTTTCCAGCGCTACAGGTATACTACGGGACTTAACTGATTCGAGATACTCGCTCTTGATTCAAAATGGTGAATATGAGGTAGAAGATAATTGGAACGGCGGTGAAAGTAGACGTTTGCGAACTTTATCCGGCGGTGAAACTTTTGCAGCTTCGCTCTCTATGGCTCTGGCGTTATCAGAAAAATTATCAATGGGAGTAGAGTTAGGTAGTCTATTTTTAGATGAAGGATTTGGCACTCTGGATGCAGAGACTCTCGAAAGTGTCACTCAGATTTTGGTCTCTTTGCAACAACAGAATCGATTAATCGGGGTAATTACCCACATTCAAGCTTTAGCGGAGCAATTGCCCAGCCAGGTGAAAGTTCACAATTGTATTACAAAAGGTTCGACTCTGGAGCAATAGGGAATGACAGCGGCATAGCTGGGAACAAGAAATGAGAACTTACCCGATCGCCCACAGCCCCATAGACTAGATATAATAAAATCTGTCCCATTATCCCCACAAAGTTCGTGACTGTCACACCCCTGCATCTCACTTCCGAAACCAGCACTCAACGCCCCGACTCCCTCGGCAGATTCGGCAAATTCGGCGGCAAATACGTCCCCGAAACCCTGATGCCGGCTTTATTTGAACTAGAAGCCGCTTTCCACAAATACAGCAGCGAACCGGAATTTCAACAGCAACTCCAACAATTACTCAAAGATTATGTCGGCCGCCCCAGCCCTTTGTATTTTGCCGAACGCCTCACCGAGCACTACGCTAAAGCAGACGGAACTGGCCCGCAAATTTACCTCAAACGCGAAGATTTAAACCACACGGGAGCTCACAAAATTAACAACGCTTTAGCTCAAGCATTGCTGGCAAAACGCATGGGCAAAAAGCGGGTAATTGCTGAAACTGGTGCCGGTCAGCACGGTGTTGCTACCGCCACAGTTTGCGCTCGTTTCGGTATAGAATGCATTGTGTACATGGGCGTTCACGACATGGAAAGACAGGCTTTAAATGTGTTTAGAATGCGGCTGATGGGTGCCGAAGTGCGGCCGGTGGCGGCGGGTACGGGAACGCTGAAAGATGCGACTTCGGAAGCGATTCGCGACTGGGTGACAAACGTGGAGACAACTCATTACATTCTCGGTTCGGTAGCGGGCCCGCATCCTTACCCGATGATGGTGCGCGATTTCCATGCGATAATCGGTCAAGAAACCCGCGCTCAGTGTCAAGAAAAGTGGGGTGGTTTGCCGGATATTTTATTAGCTTGCGTCGGCGGCGGTTCTAATGCAATGGGTCTTTTTCACGAGTTTGTCGGGGAAGAAACTGTCAGATTGATTGGTATTGAAGCGGCGGGCGAAGGTGTGGAGACCCAGAAACACGCTGCTACTTTGACTAAAGGAAGTGTGGGTGTTCTGCACGGGGCGATGAGTTATTTGCTGCAAGATAATGAAGGTCAAGTGATTGAGCCGCATTCGATTAGTGCGGGTTTGGATTATCCAGGCGTGGGGCCGGAACACAGTTATTTGAAGGATGCGGGTCGAGCTGAATATTATAGCGTAACTGATGCACAAGCGCTGGAAGCGTTTCAGCGGCTTTCGCAGTTGGAGGGGATTATTCCGGCTTTGGAAACTGCTCACGCGATCGCCTATTTAGAGACTCTGTGCCCTGCGCTAACAGGCAATCCGCGCATTGTGCTTAACTGTTCGGGACGCGGCGACAAAGATGTGAACACTGTGGCGAAGGTTCTGAATATCTAGTTGGGCGGAATGTGGGGCGATCGCTCTGTAGGAATTAGTAACAATTAATTGGTGTCAACTTAAGACTAAAATCCTTTGTCACTCGTTTATATCGAAGTCTAGATCCCCCCTAGCCCCCCTTAATAAGGGAGACCCGAAGCGCTCTTTCGTCCCCCGCACGCGGGGGATTCGAGGCGGATCGAGAGGCCGATCGTCAGACGGTATACTCATACTACTTTTGGCATTAAGTTGACACTAATGGTAACAATTAACTTTATTTTTCGTTTGATTTCATGTCCAAAGGTTTAATTTTGACGTGGGTGGGATTGTTGACAATCCTGCTGCCAAAGTGTGGCGCGGTCACTCTTGAGCCATCACGGCCGGAAACTTCCATGAATACTAAGGTTGCTTCGAGTGCTATTACTGACTTAGAAAAAGCGGTTAACCAACAGATCAATCAATACCGAGCATCTAAAAAGTTGCCGCCGCTGAGAGTCGATCCGCAAATGACTCAGATAGCAAGAATTCACAGCGAAAATATGGCTAACGGTAAAGCAACTTTCAGCCACGATGGATTTGAAGGGCGGGCGAAAGCAATTACTATTCCTTATCAAAGTGTAGCGGAAAATCTTGCTTACAATATGGGCTACAGCGACCCGGTACGCAAGGCTGTTGAAGGTTGGATTAAAAGTGAGGGCCACCGCAAGAATATGGAGGGTCAGTTTAATTTAACTGGAATTGGGATTGCTAAAAATGCCAAAGGCGAGTATTATTTTACTCAGCTTTTTGTTCGGAGCTGGTAAGCTGAAGGAAGAACACGGCTCCGGACACGGATACACGGATAAATTATCGAGTGTGAGGTAGATGCTGAAGTCAGAAGTCAGAGGGAAGAGGGAAGAGAGAAGAGGGCAGTCAACAGTCAACAGCCAGTCGATTTGAGATTTGAGATTTGAGATTTGAGATTTAAAAATTGACTCCACAGATGAATCTGGGACCTGGAAATTAGGTTTAAAACTTTTCCCTTGTCAACCGTCAACCGTCAACAGTCAACAGTCAACAATTACTAATAATGGAATTTGCAGATTTTCAAGTGTGCGATCGCGATCTTCCCGATTCTCTCTTATCTTACTATTTGACAGCAGAGGCGATCGCGGTTGATACGGAAACAATGGGTTTGATGCCGTGGCGCGATCGGCTGTGCTTGGTGCAGTTGTGCAATCCCGAAGGTAAAGTTGCAGTGGTGCGGATTGCCAAAGGCCAGACAGCAGCACCGAATTTAAAGAAGTTAATGGAAGCCGAAAATATTGAGAAAGTATTTCATTTTGCGCGCTTTGATATGGCAACAATGCGTTACAATTTAAGTATTGACATTGCACCAGTTTTCTGCACCAAACTAGCTAGTAAACTTGCTAGAACTTATACCAACAGACACGGATTGAAAGAGTTAATTCTGGAACTGGAAAAGGTAGAATTAAATAAAACTTCTCAAAGTTCCGACTGGGGAAATGCGACTAATCTTTCCGACGATCAACTAAATTATGCTGCGAACGATGTCCGCTATTTGCTGAGCGCTAAACAAAAGTTGACTGGGATGTTGCAGCGAGAAGAACGCTGGGAAATTGCACAGCAATGTTTTAAGTGTTTGCCAGTTTTTGTGAGTTTGGATTTATTGCAGTACAATGATGTTTTCGAGCACGGTTGAGACTCGTGCAGTGAAAAACATCTCGATCGGACTAGGCGATTGAAATCGCTACTACAAAAACTTTCGTCCGCAGAGGCGGACGAATAAATAAAGAAGAAATATAGGGAGAAACCTGGTTCCAGAGGTAAGCGAGTCCGATCGCGAAAACTGTCATCTATTCCTAATTAGGGCGGCTCGGGATTGTGTTCGTGAATCAAAGCTTCAATTTGGTCGTCAAGATTTCTAATCACTTTTTCCAAAGCGGGCAACCCCTCTAAAGGCACAGGAGAAAGCCGAGTTCGATCGCGAATTTCATTGACTTTCCGCTGCAATTCTTCGGCCAGTCGCAGGGCGTCCCGACTCAAAGTAGACAACTGCTGCTGCTGGTAAAACCTCAAAGCTGCTCCCCGCAACACTTGGAGCGTAGCTTCTTCCTTGCCGTCCACCGCCATTACCCGCAAGCGCAACAGCAAATGAGTTTCTTGATATATGCGTTCAACTTCGACTTGTTTGGGCTGTTCCACCGGGCAAACAGGCATATCCGTCAACCGCTTCAACTCATCGATGACCTCTTGGAAGAGGACGATATCGATACCTTCGAGCACCGATTTCAAAACGCCGTCTTGACTCCAAAGAATGCGGCCTTGGGATTGGTTCCGCTCAAAAAACAAGCGGCCTATACCGTCTAGCAGCACTCTACCGAGCAATTCTTGCAGCAGTTGCGGCGCGGGCAAAGTTGTCAAAACTTCGACTGGGCTTGACAAGTGCAAGGCCTCGACATTCAAAACCGATAGCTGTGTCGGCGTCGGGGAAACCTCAGCGCCGGCAGGTTTAAACCGCTCACGAGCGGGCATCGAGGGTTCGGGCCCAGACAGCAGCGTTTCTGCTTTGGGGGGTGAAGTTGGTGGTGCGGGATTTGTGGGTGTTGGGGCTGCTGCGGTTTCTGTGTGGCCCGAATCTGTAAGCTGGCTCCCGTGGAGCAAGTAAGCTGAGAGGATCGAGCGCTGAATTTCCGAGGCAATTGGCTCTGTTGTGACTGAGCAATTCATGTAAGCTAAAATTCGCTGCACGTAGTCCAAGGCCGAGTCATCTTGGGCATCGACTACGCCCAGTTTAAACTGATTACCTTCTAGAGATAAAGGCAAAACTTGATAGTAAAGGCAAGCTTCAAAGGGGACAACTGTGTCAATTAGTTGAAATATTCGATCGGAGTCCATTGTAGCTGCCGAGTCTGTTGAAGATGTATGTACCATTAGCTGCTCTGTAGTTGGAAGCGCGATCGAGCGCCACGCACCAACCTGATGCGATGAAATTTAACGCTGCAACTTTCCTGACGAAGGAATTGGTCTCACAACCGGAAGCTTTTATTAAATAAAAAATCCTTAGTCCCTGAATTTTCTCCCTTCTGTATTGCAGCCTCAAATTATACCAAAAGATTGAGAACTACATGATGACTGGCGCAGTTGAGACCAACTATCATGGAACGCACGAGATGGATTCCCGTGGCTGGCAACGACAGAATTAAGTCTTTAATGCGCAAGTATTATAGATGCACCCCAACCGAGATTTACGGGCAACCGCTAAATTTAGGAGTGGTTAAAAAATCCTAAAAAATCGATCGTGCTGCTAGTATCTTAGCCCAGAGAGTTGACTGCGATCGTCTTCGATCGCGATCGAAGACGATCGCGCTACGATATCCCGATCGATCTAACCTGATTTGATACAATGGGCATCGCGCGGTTTTCCACGGAGAAACGATCGGGCACTCTGTGGCTGTTGGGGAATTGATTTGTAGCGCGGATTCTGAAAAATGCTAGCGCCAATTAACAATTAGGAATTGCCCGCCACCCATTCCAATCTACTTGTTGCGGAGCGATTGAGCTGCTAAATAGAGTTTGCTCCACTCGCCGATGACTTGATTGGTTTTCAGCTTTAATTCAGATGCGATGGTCTCTACACTTTTTCCTGCTTTGAGCGATTCGAGCAACTGCCGCTGCACCGGCGTGAGGTCTTGTAAATATTGCTGCCACTGAGCAGGAGTCAAGCCCAAACTGTGTTCTGCGATCGAGGTTTCCAGCCAGCTAGCGACTAATTCCGGTGCTTGTTTGACCGCAAAAACCCGAATCGCGTGGTAACTGACTTTTTCTCGCAAGCGGTAAATTTGCTTGATTGGAACCTTCAGCTCCTCGGCAATTGCCTCTTGGGAACGACCTTGCAGGTAAAGCTGCAGCCACCGGGAAGCCAGCGGATCGACTTGTGCGGCCAAGTAATTCTCAAATTCTTGTTGGACAATCTGCCGCTGAGTTTGCTGCTCTTCCCAAGCTTGATTTTCTCGATACTCGGACATCGCCTGTTCGTCTAACAGGCTGAGGGGTTCGTCTGTATCGTCGGGTAGAACCTGTTCCGACACCAGCCGCACCCAGTCTCCTGCAGGCACTTGCGTCAACCCGCCCCGCTGGGCACGCCGCAGGTAGTTGACAAAACGGTACACCAGCAGCGGCTGGTTGCGGATCGGTCGCAAGCAGTATTCTTCTGTGCTCGCTAGCAGCAAAGCATTTCGCAGGCGTCTGTCTGAGGTACATTCGGCAATCCAAGCGACTTGCTGCTGCAGGTAGCGATCGGAATTGAGCATTTCCTGAATCACTTCTTGTAGTACCTCCACCGCACTCCGCTGTCTGTCGCGACTCAGCGAAACCCACGCTTGGATTTTTTGTCGCAGCACCACCAAACCGCCGAGCCGCCCGATCAAGTTGCGATAAGCTTTTTCTGGGGGTACTCCCAGATACCGAGAAATCAAAATTCGATATAAAAAGTCGATCGCGCCGGAGGCGACGGTTAGTTGAGCCGGAGCTAGAGTGTCAAATCTTTCTGGCCTGTCTCCCAACAGCCAGCGGACAACACTCTCGCGAGTGCTAGAACTCTCATCCGGGCAATCTTGTTCAAGTCGTGACTTCCAATCTTGTGCCAGTCTTTCCGCCAAGGTCATGAGCTGTTGAGCTATTTGTCTTTCACCCCCGATTTTACGTGGTATGCTGATCATTTGAGTCTTTTTTGGATCTAATAGGACTTGCGCGTCGGTAAAATAATTCTGTGATTGGGTGATCGCGATCGCAATTGCAGGTTTTTTTTTAACTGCCGATCGGTAAGTTTTCTAATGATTAAACGGGCAAATTAATTGCCTATTGACACAAACACCTAACACTGTTATATGGCTAACTTTTTATTAGAACTCGGTACGGAAGAATTGCCCGCATCTTTTGTCAGAAGCAGCGCCCAGCAGTGGCAGCGACTTGTACCTGCAACTCTGGCAGAACAATCATTGACAAATGACTCAATTAATGTATACGCTACTCCGAGGCGTTTGGCCGTTCTGGTGAAAGGACTGCCAGTTCAGCAATTAGATAGAGAAGAAGAGGTAAAAGGGCCGCCGGCAAGTTCGGCTTTTAAAGATGGCAAACCGACGAAAGCAGCGGAAGGTTTTGCCAAAAAGCAGGGCGTAGAAATTGATGCTTTGGAAGTTCGCGCTACCGATAAAGGCGATTTTGTTTTTGTGCTCAAAAAGATTCCCGGGCGCAAGACAGCGGATATTTTGGCCGAACTTGTGCCGCAGTGGATTAACAAGTTAGAAGGCAAAAGATTTATGCGGTGGGCAGACGGAGATTTGAAGTTTCCGCGCCCGATTCGATGGATGGTGGCACTGTTGGATGATACTGTACTGCCAATTACATTGGTGAGCGGTTCGGATACGGTCAAGAGCGATCGAATTTCCCAAGGACACCGGGTGTTACATACCCCCCCTACACCCCCCCTTGGCAAGGGGGGGACATCGCTTCCTACACCCCCCCTTGGCAAGGGGGGGACGGGGGGGGTCTCGATTCCGCAAGCCGAGGATTATGTCGAGTGTCTGCGGGCTGCTTGCGTGGAGGTCGATCGCACGCAGCGCAAAACTCAAATTAAAGCACAAGTAGAAGCTGCAGCAACAAAACAAGGCGGTTACGCCGAAATTACCGAAGAATTGTTAGAAGAAGTCACCGACTTAGTCGAATGGCCGAACGCAGTTGTCGGCAAATTTGACGAAGAATTTTTGATATTGCCGCCGGAAGTAATAACCACAATTATTGTTACAAACCAGCGGTATTTTCCCATCCTCAAAAGCCCCGATTATCCCGAACTTCTGCCCTATTTTATTACAATTTCCAACGGGTCTCCGGCTAAATCTGCGATTATTGCCGCTGGTAACGAGCGAGTAGTGCGGGCGAGATTGGCAGACGGTCAGTTTTTCTACAAAGCAGACTTGGCAAAGCCTCTAGAGGATTATTTGCCCAAGTTGGAAACAGTTACTTTTCAGGAAGATTTGGGGACAGTGCGCGCCAAGGTCGATCGCCTGTGCAAGATTGCCAGTTTAATAGTCAATCAACTGCAAATCACAGAGAAAGAGCAAGCTGATGTAGCGAGAGCAGCCTTACTTTGCAAAGCCGACCTCGTAACCCAAATGGTTTACGAACTTCCCGAAATGCAAGGAATCATGGGGCAGAAATACGCCTTAGCAAGCGGCGAATCGGAAGCAGTAGCCACAGCAATTTTTGAACATTATTTGCCCCGAGGTGCGGGCGACAAGTTGCCGCAAACCCTCACAGGTCAAATTGTCGGAATAGCCGACAAATTAGATACATTAGTCAGCATCTTCGGCTTGGGAATGTTGCCGACTGGTTCATCCGATCCGTTCGCTTTGCGTCGCGCAGCCAATGCAATAACTAACATTATTTGGGCTGCTCAGTTGCCAATCAACTTGCACCAGTTGCTCGCCGAAGTTGTTGCCGAATTTACCGCAGCGCGGCAGGAAACACCCGGGGAGTTGCTCGATCAGTTGTATGAGTTTTTTCTGCAAAGAATTCGGACTTTATTGCAAGAAGAAAAGAATGTAGATTATGATTTGGTAAATGCAGTTTTGGGAGAAAACGACCCAGAATATACTGAACGAGCATTGAGAGATTTGTTGGACGCACTGGAAAGAGCGCTTTTTCTGCAACAAATCCGCAATAACCAGACTTTGGATCTGATTTACGAAACAGTCAACCGTTCAACTCGTTTGGCGGCTCAAGGTGATTTGGATAAAATAGAATTGGAACCGAAAACGGCGGTGAAACCCGAGTTATTTCAAAAGTCATCTGAACAAGCTTTTTACGATGCAGTAGTGCAGTTAGTGCCGCAAACGCAGCTATCTAAACAAACTCGCAACTACCAGCAGTTGGTAGATAGTTTGACTGAAATTGCTCCGACTGTCAGCAACTTTTTCGACGGGCCAGAAAGCGTTTTGGTGATGGACTCTGACCCGGAAATTAAGCAAAATCGGTTGAATTTACTGGGTTTGCTGCGGAATCACGCGCGGGTGTTGGCTGACTTTGGGGCGATCGTCAATCGATTTTAGATTTTAGATTTTGGATTTTAGATTACCGCCAAAGGTTTTGATGTAATATCAAATCCATTGGTAAGCTGTTGCGGCATTTAAATTGTAGGTCAAAAAAAATTAAAGTCTTGTGGGGTGTCCCGCCCGCCCTGAATATACAATTTAAATGCGCGACAGCTTATCGGAATAATTCATTTCTATCTTCTCTCTTCTCCTCCTCTGTGCCCTCTGCGCCCTCTGCGGTTAAATCATCCCAAAAAAACCGTAACATATAAGAGGAAAAAACCCAGAAAATTCGCTCCATCACACACACAACTTATGCCGATCGCTCATATCATTGGACTAGGAAAATCAGGAATTGCCGCCGCAAGACTGCTAAAACGCGAAGGATGGGAAGTAACGCTGAGCGATCGCTCATCTTCCCCAAACTTGCTCCAACAGCAACAGCAACTCGCTAACGAAGGAATTAAAGTTGAGTTAGGTCAATCTTGGGAACCAGTCGAATCTATAGAATTAATAGTAGTAAGTCCCGGCGTTCCCTGGGACAGTCCAGCATTAGTGCGCGCCAGAGAGTTAGGCATTGAAACAATAGGAGAAATGGCTCTCGCGTGGCGTTACCTCAAATCTCCTTGGGTGGGAATTACTGGCACTAACGGCAAAACCACTACTACTGCTTTAATTGCTGCTATTTTTGAAGAAGCCGGGCTTTACGCTCCCGCTTGCGGCAATATTGGCTATGCTGCGTGTGAATTAGCTTTAGCCGAAAAACAGCCAGATTGGGTAATCGCAGAAATTAGCAGCTATCAGATAGAATCGTCGCCGTTTGTAGCGCCGCGCATCGGAGTTTTGACGACCTTGACGCCGGATCACCTCAGCCGCCACAAAACTTTAGAAAATTACTACAACATTAAAGCGCATTTGCTGAAAAAATCTGAATTGCAAGTAATCAACGGCGACGATCCTTATTTGCGGCAGCAAGGACTTGACATTTGGCCGGATGCGTGCTGGACGAGTGTGAAAGGTGAAAAAGAACTGTTGGGCGATTCCCTACGGGATAGCTTCGCTTCACGCACTTTTGGAGCGTACATCGAAAACGGTTGGGTAATAGCTCAAAGCGAGAAAATTCTGCCTGCTGATTCTTTGCGGATGGTGGGAGAACACAATTTGCAGAATTTGTTAATGGCGGTAGCGGCGGCTAATTTGGCGGGGATAGATAAAAGTGCGATCGCCCGGGCCATCGCTAAATTCCCCGGAGTTTCGCACCGCCTCGAACACATATGCACTTGGGAAGGCATAGATTTCATCAACGACAGCAAAGCTACTAATTATGACGCCGCGCAAGTCGGCTTAGCTTCAGTGAGCGCACCGGCGATTTTAATTGCCGGCGGCGACGCCAAAGAAGGAGACGATCGCGCATGGATTGATACAATAAAAGCAAAAGCTGCTGCCGTGCTGCTAATTGGAGATGCGGCGAGTCTTTTTGCCGATCGGCTCGCACAAGCAAATTACAACGCTTGGGAAATTGTCGAAACAATGGAACGAGCAATCCCGCGAGCAGCAGAATTAGCCCAACAGAATCATGCTAAAGTAGTGCTGCTTTCCCCAGCGTGTGCTAGCTTCGATCAATACCAAAACTTCGAGCAACGGGGCGATCATTTCCGCCAATTATGCCTCGAATCCCTAGTGTAGATATGTCAGTGTTCGCTGTGTACAAATTAAGATTTTTATACACAGCGAACACTAACAAAATTAAAAAATCTGCGTTCATCTGCGTCTATCGGCTTACATCTGCGGTTAAAAATTAAAACCTCTGATTTTAGCCAATCTACTTTAACTAACAGTCTTCCAAATATCCTTAATTCTAGCCTGCTGTTCCCATTCTAGCTCAGAAAAAATTAGCATCATTTCCTCATGAGTGTAATCAATAATTATTGCAGCCAATTGAGCCGCAGTTTCCGCTGACAGCATTGCTAGTTTCAATTTGGTCATTGCTTCTTTATCCATCAACAGTAAAGTTTTAATTCTTACCTCATTTAGATTTTAATTTATTCTACAAATCTCTTTCAGTTGTGCATTAAAACTGGCAATTCGAGCAGCACTTATTGTATCAGAATGCCGCGAGGATATTTTAATTTTTTTGCTGCAAATCTGAGAAAGCAATTTTTCATCAATCTCCAGAATATTGCCTTGCGAACTGACATTTTGTTGCAACAAAATTGCGATTTCTCTTTCCAGTTGGCGATAGCCTTGCTGAAAGAAATCTTGAGAGTTAGAACGAAACAAACCGCTATTGATTTGCTGCTGAATTTGGCTAGGTGTCAGCGATTGAGCCGAGACAGCAGCCGGAAATCCAAAAGATGCAGCTAGCCACCAGCTAGAAATTATCTGTTTGAGAATGCTGTTCATCACTGTCGGGAGGAGTTATTACCTCAGTTGGTTTCTCGTTTTCTGACTCGCTTGCTAATTCATCTTCTCGTGCAAGTTTTTCTTGCCACTCAACAAGCTGCTGAAAAAGTTTCGGGTTAATTTCAAATACGGGTTTGTTGGTTTCTGACATATTGACTCCTAACATTTATTACATTTAACTGGTTCCCGGGTTCTTCCTGGGAACCGCTGTCCAGAGGAAGAGCCTCGCTTTTTCAGTAGGAAAATTGGAGACAGAGCCTCCGGATCTGCGTTAGGAGGAAGAGCCTGGAAACGAGTACAGAAACAATTATGTCGATCGGAAGCTACGCTCAAACCTTCAGCAGCGACATAATTATACCTGTTAAGGAACCACCAAGCAAAGCTAAAGTAGCTAAGGTACTAATGCCAAATCCTGCCGCTCTTTTTTCGGCAGCTTGATAGTAACCCCAAGCAAACAAAATGCGTCCAATTATCCAAACTGCGCCGATAGCGGCGCCCCAAATTGGGCTGATAAATTGCGAGAACAGCCACAGCGAGGGCAAAAATAGAATCATTTGCTCTAAGGTATTTTGCTGAACTCGCAACACTCGTTCAAAGTCTGGGTTTCCTGTCATCTGCGGGGGAGAAACTTTGTGTTTGAATCTAGCTCTGCCGACGTTGATGGTAACAACGAAGTAGAGAATTAATGCTGAAACAGTAATTAGACTAGGCCAAAGTGTCGCGTTTGCTTCTGCGAGCATGATTCGGTATGATTGGGGTGGAGTAGATATCTTGATTATAAATCAATTATTGCCGATCGCGTTATTCATCGCCATCCCGTCATTCAAGGTAGGGGATTTGATTCAACTGCTGGGTATTAGTGGCGCGGCAATTGCTTTTGGATTCCGGGACATCCTCGAAAACTTGCTGGCTGGGATTTTGATTGTTTTTGCTCGCACCTGCATACGGATACAAACCCGCGACTCCTCTAGTGAGCAGCCCCAAATTTTAGACTTTTGTTCAAGCTCCCAGATTCATCAGTGGAATCAATCTAAAATCTAAAATCAGTGGAGTAAATCTAAAATCTAAAATCTAAAATCCTTTGACGGATACAAGCCCCTGACTTAAGGAGATTATTTTGCTCAACAATATTCGAGACCGTCTTAAATATTTCACCAGGAGCAGGATCGATCCACAGCATTTAAAGAAAATACGAGTTGACTTGTTGGAAGAATCAACCCTAGATATTGACTATCTTGTCTTAATTCTCGGCTCCTGTATAATCGCTACCTTTGGACTGCTTGCCAACAGTGCGGCCGTCATCATCGGTGCTATGATAGTCGCCCCTCTGATGTTGCCAATCCGAGGGTTAGCATTTGGAGCGGTAGAAGGTAACGTTCTCCTCTTCCGCAAAGGTTTAATTGCATTAGCAGTCGGGACGGTGCTAGCAATTTTTCTAGCTTGTTTTTTGGGAGCTTTGGTACAACTTCCCGACTTTGGGAGCGAAGTTCTAGCTCGTTCTAAACCTACATTACTAGACTTAGGAATTGCGATCGCCGCTGGGGGAATCAGCGGCTATGCGAAAGTTCAGCCCAAAGTTTCTGCTACTCTGGCGGGAACTGCGATCGCCGTGGCTCTCATGCCGCCAATTTGTGTTATAGGTTTAGGCTTATCTCAAGCTAATTGGTCGCTCAGTTTGGGAGCAAGCCTCCTGTATCTTACTAATTTGCTGGGGATTACTCTCTCCTGTATGCTAACCTCTTTAATGGCCGGCTACACCCCCCTGCATCGCGCCGGTAAAGCCCTATTGTGGGCGCTAGCATTGACGGCTATACTTGTGATTCCTCTGGGCGTGAGTTTTGCGGAATTGATCGAGCAAGCGCAACTCGAAGCCAGTCTGAAGCGGGCGTTGCTTAACCGAACTATCACTTTTCAACGAGTGGAAATGATTAAAAGCGATACTAACTGGTTGGCGAAACCGCCGGAAGTTCGTCTGAGTGTTCGCAGCAGCGAAGCTTTGACAGCCAAACAGGTGCAGCTTTTAGAAGCATTTGTCGAAAAAGAAATGGGTCAACAATTTACCCTAATTTTTCAAGTCAGTCAAGTTGAAGAAGTGCGCCGCTCAACCCTGAATAAGCCCCGATCGAAACCGAAACCTTAACTATTTTATCCCTAATCGTATGACCCCAGAAACTCTGATTCACGAAGTGACGATCGAGGGCAATCTGAAGCAATTTCTCTTAGTGCTATTAGTTTCCTTGAGTGTGGCGGTGCTGCCGCAAATATGGGGCTGGTTGCGCCAAATTCCCTACACGCTGCTTTTAGTAATTGTCGGGTTGGGTTTGGCTTTTATAGATGTGCGATTGGTGTCGCTCTCGCCCGAACTGATTCTGTTGATTTTTTTGCCGCCTCTTTTGTTTGAAGCTGCTTGAAATCTGGAATGGTCTAAACTCAAGCGGGATTTAGTGCCGATCGCTCTTTATGCGGTTTTGGGTGTTGTTGTTTCTGTTGCTGGCGTGGCTTTTGCTCTCAACCAAATAGCTGGAGTTTCTTTAGCAATCGCCCTGTTGGTAGGAGCTAGTATATCTGCTACCGATCCTGTTTCAGTCATTGCATTGTTCCGGGAATTGGGAGTTGAAAAACGCCTAGCTTTGTTGGTGGAGGGTGAGAGTTTATTTAATGATGGCATTGCTGTTGTTGCCTTTAGTTTTTTGGTGGGATTTTCTTTAGGGACGGATGAAGTTGGCATCCCATTTCTGGTGGGGCGTTTCTTAGCTTTTGTGGGAATTGGGATTACTGTCGGGAGTGCGATCGGTTTTGGGATATCCTATCTCACCCAACGGTTTGATTTACCTTTGGTGGAGCAATCGTTAACCTTAGTTTCCGCCTACGGCACTTATATAATTGTGGAGGATTTAGGCGGTTCTGGGGTGATAGGTGTGGTGGTGATGGGCTTGATATTTGGCAATTTCGGCTCTCAGATTGGTATGCAGCCCAGTACCAGACTGGCGGTAACACAATTTTGGGATTTTTTGGCGTTTTTTGTAAATTCGATCATGTTTCTGCTGATTGGCGATCGAATTAGTTTTGCTGGTTTGCAAGCGAATTTAGGAGTGATTGGCATAACTGTGGCGGCGATGTTTGTGACGCGAGCGATCGCTATTTTTGGTTTAGGATGGTTGAGCAATTGGTTGGCAAAATCTGAAATTTCATTAGCCGATAGAACTGTGATTTGGTGGGGAGGATTGCGGGGTTCTGTATCGATTGCTTTAGCTTTGAGCGTGCCGGAGGTTTTCCCCGAGCGGCAAAAAATTATTGCGATCGTGTTTGGCGTAGTTTTATTTACGCTGCTAGTACAAGGTTTAACCACCAAGGCGCTGCTGGAAAAATTGGGGTTGTTGAGCAACCAGGAGTTGCGCCAGGAGTATCTGGAGGCGATCGCCCAACGTGTTGCTCTCAACCGGGTTCTCAAGTATCTATCTGATGTATCGGGCGATCGTAAAATCGAGCCTGAGTTTTCCAATTATCTCGTGAGTCAGCTTCAAGAAAAATTAAACTTGCTGCAAGCAGAAATCAACCAAATGTACGATCGATCTCCTGAACTGCAGGAGATGACTATCGACAAACTCGAAGGGGATTTGCAGGCAATAGAGGCTGATACTTATGCTGAATTTGTGCGATCGGGTCAATTGAATGAGCTGCCTGTTTCTGTGTTGCAGCAATGTTTTCAAGACCGGAATGAGAAAATTGTTTTTTAATAGGATGTTTGTAGGGATAATCCCCGTGATTGTCCCGCTTATGTGGAAATTTTGCGTAAGTCCTAAAACCATCAAATTTCTCGTTCCTTGTTAGATTCCGTGTTGGCAATCAAAAAAAGTCCGAATTGTTGATGGGCGGACATGGTATAATTCCGGAGCTTGTAGGGTGCGTCAGCCTACAATAATTTGAATATGAGCTAGATCATAGAAAGATTTGGGAGAATTTGGCAAACTGAGAGTAAGGTTAAATAGGAGGTCAATTTAATGACCAATACTGCTCTCAATTTTAAGACTGCACCCGGACATGAAGTTCTGGCCGCGGCGGGTAAGAAAATGCTGAGGCCGGGGGGGAAACTTGCTACAAAACAGTTATTTGAATGGGCGGATTTTCAGCCTGGGGAGACTGTTTTGGAGTTGGCTGCTAGTTTTGGATATAGTTCGATCGCCCTTGTTGAACGTTTTGGCGTAAAAGTAGTGGGAGTTGAGAAAAATCCCGAGAGTGTGGCCCGCGCTCGTGCTAATGTTGCAGCAGCGGGTTTGAGCGATCGAGTGGAAATTGTGGAAGGAGATATTTTTCACTTGGATCGGATTTCCCAACAGTTTGATTGGGTTTTGGCTGAAGCTATCCTGACAATGCAGTCGCCGTCAGGGAAAGCTAAAATTGTATCGGGAATTTGCGATCGTTTAAAACCAGGTGGCAAGTTTCTCTCTCACGAACTTTTAGCTAGAAACCGAGAATCTGAAATTCACAAAGCTTTATCAGAAGTGATTCGCGTCAATTCAACGCCTTTGTCTGAGTCTGGCTGGATTGCTGTTTACCAAAACGCGGGTTTGCAAGTAGAAAAGTGTCAAACCGGGGCGATGGGGATCCTCAACTTGCGGCGAATGCTGCAAGATGAAGGATTTGTGGGTACTGTGCGGATTTTGTGGAATATATTAAGTCGATCGCAAATTCGCGATCGTATCTTAGCAATGCGTCGAGTTTTCCAGCATTACCAACAGGATCTAGGCTACATCGTTATCTCTGCAAAAAAACAATCTTAATCGATTTTCGATTTTCGATTTTCGATTTTCGATTGAAGAAAGTGAAGCCACTGATAAATCCGGGGCCCCGGGCCAAATTAATCGATTGTCAAAAACTATGACTACTACTCTTTTACAGCTACAATCTTCAGCAATCCAACTCCGAGACACAATTGAATATCCCGCCGCCGGAGTGTTGAGCAAAATTTTAGTCAAAGACAATAATTGTCAGTACAGTTTATTTTGTCTGGCAGCCGGAACGGAAATTTCGGAACACTCTTCGGCACGGAATGCCACAGTTAATGTCATCGAAGGAAAGGGTATTTTGACTTTGGAAGGCAAGGATATTGTTTTGGAACCGGGGGTGTTTGCCTTCATGCCCGCTCGCGCACTCCACGCTTTGAAAGCTGAAGAAAATTTGGCGTTTATTTTGACACTTTCTGAAGTCAATTAATTCCCTAAATATTGCTTTAGGGGCGGGTTTTACCAACTATAATTGCCTAAAATCAATAATCTCATAAACCCGCCCCGATTCACAGGTTGTGGGGGGCGGGTTTATATAGATAGTGAGTTGCAGCCAAATATTGTTTGTGAAACCCGCCCTACACAAATTGGGATTTTAACATTTAGTCTATAGCTAAATATTGCTGTAGGGGCGGGTTTTACCAACCATAATTGCCTAAAATCAATAATCTCATAAACCCGCCCCGATTCACAGTAGGGGCGGGTTTTACCAACCATAATTGCCTAAAATCAATAATCTCATAAACCCGCCCGATTCACAGATTGTCGGGGGCGGGTTTATATAGATAGTGAGTTGCAGTCAAATGTTATTTGTGAAACCCGCCCTACAAGAATTGGGATTTTAACATTTAGTCTATTTCTTCTCCCGAGGCGAGAGCCTCCAATTTTTCCCAATCCAATACCATAATTTTACCGCCTCGACTGTAGGAGACAAACGGCTTGAGCTTCTTAAATAACCGCACGCATTCTTCGTAGGTAATTCCAATGCTGCGAGCAATTTTATAGTAGGGAAAAAGTTTTTCTAAACACACACTATTATCTGCAATCTTCGTACCTTGCTCGACGGCAAAGTAATGAATAAATCGGGCCAGCCGCACGATCGCCCTTTCCGACACCAAACCGTGTACAGTCTCGTGCAGTTGCTGCAACCGCTGGTTGAAAACCGCCAATATTCGCAAAGCAATCTCAGGATTTCCCCGAATTGCTGCTAGCAAAAATTCCCGTTCTGTGGTAAGAACTTGGACATCAGTTTCTGCAGTCACAGTTGCGGGGGCAATGCCGTTGCCTAGCAAAGCAGGTGCGGCAAAAATATCTCCCTGAAATAAAGTGCGGAGAATTGTTTCTTTGCCCGCCGTCGCTGTTTTTGCAACCCGCAGAGAACCGCTCAAAAGAGTGTATAATTTTTCGGGGATGCGATCGCCCTCATACATCACAACTTCTCCCTGTCGGTAAGTCCGAATTACTGTGTGTTCTTGCAATCGCTCTAATTCAGTTGGGTTTAAGCTGGCAAATATTCCCATTTTAGCCAGTTGCTCAACAGTTGCTTTCATACATTTAACTCTACCCGCTCGGAGTCCATTGAGAGTATAATAACGGTGAATTCTGAATATATTGAGACAAGCAGAGCCATCTACGAAAATGCAGAACCAGACTATCAGCGATATTATTTTGATGAGATAGCTGGCGGATTTGTGCTAATTCACCAACAACACAATCTTAATAATTCGGAAATCTTTATTGCTCAAGTTTTGGCTAAAATAGGAAAGAGAGTTAGAATGTTGAGCGAGCAAGCAGCAGAAGGTGTGAGAACGCCAGACGCTGAGATTGACGGTGAGATTTGCGAATTTAAGGAGTTGACAAAATATACTAAAAACATCAGATATCGACTTCAAGAAGGAATCAGCAGGGCAAAAAATCAAGGTGCAACAGCCGTTATTATTCACATTAACCGAGAGAGTTATGAGTTTTGGAAGATAAACGACGGCATCAGAAAAGCTTTTTATTGGGACAAAGAACAACGGATTCAGACTATTATATTAGTATTCAACAGCGAAGAAGTACAACAAATAACCAGGGAGGAATGGGAAAATGGAAGACGTTTTTAATGAGTTTGAAGAAGTTATACAAACCGGCTTAAAAAACAATATGCCGCGAGATGCTAAATTAATTACAATTGGGCAAATTTTATATGCAGTTACTCGTGATGAGCTGACAAATGAAGAAGGTTGGAAGCTTGAAGAGATGATGGGTGGCAGAACACAGTGGGAAGAGGCACTTGAGTACAGCATTTTTGGCTATCGAGTAGACACAGCAACACCATCTTTCGATAAACCTCTGGTTATTGCCGGCAAAACTTTTCATTCTCGCTTGATGACGGGGACGGGAAAATATCGCAGCATTGCAGAAATGCAGCAAAGTGTCAACGCTAGCAGGTGCGAAATTGTTACGGTGGCTGTGCGGCGAGTGCAAACAAATGCTCCGGGGCATGAAGGATTGGCAGAGGCTCTCGATTGGACTAAAATCTGGATGCTGCCAAATACTGCCGGTTGTCAAACTGCGGATGAGGCGATTAGAGTAGCTCGTTTGGGGCGGGAAATGGCGAAACTTTTAGGGCAAGAAGACAATAATTTTGTCAAATTAGAAGTGATTCCCGATCCTAAATATTTGCTGCCAGATCCGATCGGCACTTTGGAAGCAGCAGAACAATTAGTCAAAGAAGGTTTTGCCGTTTTGCCCTACATCAATGCCGATCCCTTGCTGGCCAAACGCCTAGAAGAAGTCGGTTGTGTGACTGTCATGCCTTTAGGTTCGCCCATCGGTTCAGGACAAGGGATCAACAATGCAGCCAACATTCAAATAATTATTGACACGGTGAATGTTCCTGTGGTAGTCGATGCGGGTATCGGAACTCCCAGCGAAGCGGCCAGAGCAATGGAAATGGGAGCCGATGCACTGTTGATTAATTCGGCGATCGCCAATGCCCAAAATTCCCCGGCAATGGCAAAAGCAATGGGAATGGCAGCAGAAGCGGGGCGGATGGCGTACTTAGCAGGCAGAATGCCGATCAAAGATTACGCGATCGCCTCTTCTCCGCAAACAGGCACTGTCACATCCAAATAAATTCCTGAATTTTCCTGGGCGCTTTTTTGGTAGAGTTGTAAACATCAAAAATATTAAGGATTGTGACTGATGCCTTACATCAAAGATGACGATGGACGCCTGAACAACTTTGCTAAAGAGCCGAAGGTGTATGAAGCCGTACCTCCCAACAAAAATCAGCAACGCAACTACATCATCATGGGTATTGCAGCAGCCATGTTAGTCGCCGGTTTGGTGTACGTGGCTGCCTCCGTCTGAAAACTGGCCTGAGACTCAAAGCTGCTTCAAATCGCAATTTTAAATAATCCTTCGAGAAACCATGTTTTCCTTTCCCAAGGAAACATGGTTTTTGTGTTTCAATACTATTCAGGTAGTTGCGACAATCCTGAAGCGTGCCGAGCGAGCACGAAAGCTAAATAAGACAAGCAGAAATAGGGTTTTTTCCTCTCGGCTGTTGGGTTCAGGGACTTGGGTTGCAATTAATCAGACTGGTTCGTCACCAACATAAAATTGCCAATGGAAAATCTACAATCATGAAGGTCATCACCGGTGCGATTTACTGCCTTCGGGGCTTAGTTGCGAGTTATGAGCGATCGAGATTTCAACTCTCTACTCTCTACTCTAAAATCTAAAATCTAAAATCTAAAATCTAAAATCTAAAATCTAAAATCTAAAATCTAAAATCGGCAGATCCTGATGTCTATTCCTTCCCCAAAAGTTTCTAGCTCGAACAAGCTGATATACCAACGCTTGAAACAGGCGATCGACCTCAATCTACGCCGTCAAATTTTTATCGCCGCCTGCGACGACTTGTGCTTGCGGGACTGTCTGGCAGCCCGCTTGCACACAGAATTAGCCACAGAGAGCGCTTCCTCCGATCCTCGCTCCCCGATCGACTACCCCCGATTTGTCAGTTTGGAACTCGACTTGAGCGATCCAAATCCTTGGGGCTCGATCGCCGCGTGGCTGATCCAACATCCACCGCCCCAAAACAGGGGCAGCTACAGCCGTTTGCCGGGATTCCAAATTCTCGGGGCAGAACACCTGACCAGGCACTCAGCAGCCGTGCAGTGGTCGTTCCTGAGCTATTTGAGGGACATCGAAACACACCTGCAAATGTGCGAGTCTACTCTGTTGCTGTGGGTGTCGCGCCCCTGGCTGAGTTCGATCGAGCACTCGGCCCCGGAATTTTGGCACTGGCGAACCGGAGTATTTGAGTTTGAAGGCGAACCAACTCCAGCTTATAGAGACGGAGGGCACTCCAAAGACTTGAGAAACTTGCCAGACAACGGAGACTCGGGCGAGAAACTTGTAATATCTGTTCTGTCTGGACAATCCCCAACTCCCGAGGAACAATCCCCAATTCCCGAGGAACAATCCCCAATTCCCGACGAACAATCCCCAGCGCCAGATTCTAAATCCGTCGAACTGGCAGATTTGGTGCTATCGGCGGCCTCTTTTGAGTTGGAAGCAGAAAATAATTCCGCATCGGAGGAGAATTTTCTGCCGCTGCAAACCCTGCAATACATCCAACTGCTGCAAGAACATCAGTGCTGTTGCGAAGCATTGGCTTTGGCTTATCACAGTTTGGGGAATTACTACCGCGATCGCATTCTGGGCGGAGATGTTTCAGAGCAAAACCTGACAATCGCCATTCGTGCGATCGAGCAAGTGATTGCGTACCTCGAACTTGACGCCAACTCGCAGCAAAATCAACCACCAACCGAGGAATGCGCCCGGCTGATTGCCCAATTGACACAAAATTTAACTCAGTACGCCCAGGAGTCCAACAGCCTACCGCCAATTTCCGATTTGCTCAACGATCTCGGCACTTTCTACTGGATGCTGTCGCGCGATCGCACGCAGCATAACGCCTCAGATCCGCTATCGTGCCTCGAACGCAGCATCGCCCTCTACCTTGAAGGTTTGAGGCGAACAGATGCCGAGAGCGTACCCCAAACCCGCGTTAGATTAAACAAAAATTTGGGAATCGCCTCGGCAGATTTAGCCCGCTATCGAGACAAGAGAGAGAACTTGCAGCAAGCAGTTGCAGCTTACCAACAAGCGCTGCAGGATCTAGACCCCGCCGTGGAACCCCAGCAGTACGCTGCAGCTCAGAATAATTTGGCGACAGCATACTGGAATTTAGCCCAAGAAGGTGAGCCGAAAGTCTACCTCAAAAGCGCGATCGCAGCTTACACCCAAGCCCTCTCCTGCTACAGTCCCGAACGAGAACCCCTCAACTATGCCGGAGTGCAAAACAACCTCGGTACCGCTTACTGGAACCTCGCCCAGCACGAGCCCTCAGAACCCCTGCTAGTCACGGCGATTGAGGCCTACCGCGAAGCATTAAAATACCGCACCCGAGAATTAGTACCCGCCGCCGCCGCGGCCACCTACAATAATCTCGGTACCGCTTATTGGCATTTGGCGAACCAGTTCCAGCAGAAACAGGCGCGGACGGAATCATTGCAGCAGGCGATTACCGCCTACGAAACCGCCCTGGATATCGCCGGAGAGCTCGATCGAGCCCAACTCACCTTTGACACCTTGGCCGCCCGCAACAATCTCGGACTAGCCCACTATCAACTAGCCACAGACCCAGATTTCGCCCTCAACAAAGCTGCACAAACAAGCCATCTAGAAGCAGCACTGCACCACCAGTTGCAAGTGTGCGCCGAATGGGGACAACATCTCAAGGACAAAGGGTTAACATATGGGGATAAACTCCACCTGCAAGCCCCGGTCAACTCCCAAGCTGCAGATTCCCGGCAAACAGCATTGAGCTATATTGTCAAAACGATTAGAGCTTTCTATAGTGAATGTGGGCTGCCAGGCCAAAATTTAGCCTTATCCAAAGTTCCAGGAGATTTATTGCCTGAAATCTTGCGTAGGCTATAAATATGGCTATAACTATTAAAGGCTCAATTTTTTAGAGATATGTATCCAGTTTTCTATTATTATGGCTGAATATTCTTGCCTAATTATTCAAACAAACTTGTGGTCATGGCCCCTGTAAAAATCCTTGTGGTTGATGACGACCCGGCAATCCGAAATTTAATTCACCGTTTTTTGAGCCAGCAAGGTTATCAAGTTGAGTCTGGCCAGGACGGTCAAACTGGTCTGCAATTATTTGAGCAACTCAATCCTGACTTAGTAGTTCTAGATGTAAATTTACCCGATACTACTGGCTACAAACTATGTCAAGAGATGCAAAGACGCACGGGCGTGTTTGTGTTGATGCTGACCAGCCGAACCGATGAAGCTGACAAAATGAAAGGGTTTGCCGAAGGTGCTGACGACTACATTACTAAACCTTTTAGTCTTGTAGAGATTGGAGCTCGGGTTGCAGCAATTTTGAAGCGCAAGCGCATTGTTACTCCCACCCAACAACAATGTCTTACCTTTGGAGAGCTACTAATAGATCCGGTTCGCCGCGAGGTACTTCTCGGCAGTCAGATAGTTCCTTTGACTGCTTTAGAATTCGACCTGCTGTACTGTTTGGCCAGCAAACCCGGTCGCGTGTGGAGGCGAGCGGAATTGCTGCATGAAGTGTGGGACTACGAGTATGTAGGATCCGATCGCGTGGTGGATGTCCATATCGGTCAAATTCGCCGCAAAATTGAACCAGATGGCACTCAAATATCGAGGATTCAAACCGTCCGGGGAGTGGGTTACAAGTTTGAGCCAACACCCTCGTAGCATTCGCCGACACGTGGGCCGAAACGCAAGGCAGAAGGCTGTATAGGGGTGGGTTTACGAATATCTCTGATTCACCTCACATCTTGCACCATTCTCGCTTAACAGGCTTTCCGGCCTGTTCCACAAGAAAATTCACTCTTTGTGGAACAGGCCGGAAAGCCTGTTCATAAAAAGCTTATTGAGAATGGTGCAACATCTCAGATTCACTCGATTTTTGTAAACCCGCCCCAACCGCGCCATAATTCAAATCGATCGAGAATCTGATTGCTTGTTCTGCAAATACTCGCGCACTTGTGGCGCACGCTCAAAACCCCTGCGCACGCAATCTCCCAAAGCCACGCCCCCAAAGTAGTTGCTGCACAAAAACACCCCAGGCAAGGATTTTAAGCCCTGCTCGATTTGTTGCAGGCGATCGAAATGCCCCAAATTGTACTGAGGAATTGCCCGCTTCCACACATTCACCGCCAAAACTTTCGGCTGCGCTGCCGAGGGCTTCAGCAAAATCCGAGACAAATCTCGGTGTACCTCCCGAACGATTTGTTCCGAGTCGAGATTGCCAATTTCCGAATCAGTAGCCCCGCCGATGTAACTGCTGAGAGTTTGCCACCCCGCAGGCGCCCGATCGGCAAATAAACTCGATGTCCAAATCGTCCCCAGAGTGCGAATTCCCTGCCCCCTCGGAATTAAATTTCCAAAACCTACTAATTTACCCTTGACATCCGACACCGGATATGCTAATACAACGCAGGCAACCGTAGGATAAGTAAAAGCTTGTAAAGCGCTGCTAACTTCCGGTTGAAGAGGCTGCAACAAATCCGCTGTAACGTAAGCCGGCGTTGTCAAAACCACGGTGCGCGCCTCAACAAGTTGAGGCCCATCGGGCGTGGAGAATTCAGCAATGTAAGTTTCGCGTTCTGTACGCTGGAGGCGGGTTAGGTGCCAGTTGAGTTTCAGTCGATCGCCCAATTGAGCAGCGATCGCCTCTGGCAGAGCCTTCAACCCCTGTTTGAACGAACCCAACTCCCCCGGCCTAGTAGACGGAACATTCGGGTCTGCAGGCATTTTCTTCGGTCTTTTCCTAGCAGAAAGCAGCGCCCCCGCCACCAGCCCGCCACCCACATCAGCCATCTTTGTGACCCGACCGAAAGCCGCCGCCGCGCTAAGTTGTTGGGGATCGCCCGCATAAACCCCAGAAACAAAAGGTTCAACCAACCGCTGCATGACTTCCTGCCCCAGATGACGGCGGAAAAATTGAGAAACAGTTTCCTCGTCACCCTGCTGCGAAAGTCGAGCACCGATTGCCGGCCCGACAAACCCCAAAGCCCCGAACAACGCCCGCAGTTTCCCCGGAAAACTCAGCAACTGAGACTGGATCATCGCCGGTGGAGTCATCGGCACCGGTTGCAGCTTCCCTTGCCAATACACAAAACGAGGCAATTTGCGATCGGCCAAAATCAACTCCTGCTTCAATCCCACATCCACAGCCAACTTCATCAATTCCGGCGTCGGCGAAAAACTGTTAGGGCCCTCCTCCCAGAGAAACCCCCCCGCTGTCCTAGTTGTGATGTTCCCGCCCACACGTCCCTGACTCTCAGCGACTAAAATCTTTAGCGGGGATGTACTCGTTGCTTCCGCCTCAAGTGCGTGCGCCAAACTCAAACCGCTAATACCCGCACCCACAATCAAGGTATCTAATAGTTCCATATTACATATTAAAAATTTCGCAATCTTTATGTTACATGGCTTTGCACGGCTTGCCTTCTTTGCGGAGCGTACTGCAAAACCGCTTTCCGATTACCGAATCGGGAATCGGGAATCGGGAATCGGGAATCGGGAATCGGGAATCGGGAATCGGGAATCGGGAATCGGGAATCGGGAATCGG
>NZ_JAUBTO010000029.1:39041-67452 GCF_036702495.1 Microcoleus sp. C2D2
GAATTGGTAAGCTGTCGGGCATTTCTCAACCATTTTTCTCGAAGGTTGTCGATTAACCTCGAACCGTCTCCCCCTCGGACCTTCTCCCCATCTCCCTTTTGTAACCGCTGCGTCTGGTTAAAAAAAAGAGCATCTGCTCTAATTAAGCTATATTCCCAAAAATACTATTTCTTTAAATTTTTGTATTATAGGTAACTGTGCCGAAAATTGCACCCGGAAACGCAGCAGTAAAGTGTGCAAAAAGATTTGAGTGGGTTAAACTAACTTTAGGAAAATTTTAGAGCTTAACTTGCAAGTCAGCACCCCGCTCTGAAAAGATGGGGCTTCATGCCCTAATCAAAAGAGATAGTTGACCAGCTATCGTCTTAACTGATTGCGTTATCAAAAATATGGGTCTAAGCCCAAGCTGCTATGCGATCGCGGGTGAAATGTTTAAAACAGTAATTGTCAGGAGTGAAAATACCTCACAAAAGTACCAAGCGACCAAGTAGCCCCCGTCTAGCAACAATCAATATTCGAGGCGGTTAAAACTGCCGGATGCGTATGTCCTCGCCCGCTCTGAAGACACGAGGTTTCGACACTACTAAGCTTTTCTCATGAAAAAATACCCATGCAGGAAGTTATCAACTCGTTTCAGTCTTTTTTTTCTAACTCTGTTGATGCTTTCCTAGAGTGCGATCGACAGCAAAAGTACCTATCCATCAATCCTATTGCTGCTGCTTGGATGGGATTGGAGCCTGCTGAAATAGTCAACAAAACTAATCAGGAATTATTAAAATTATATCCCAATAATACGGCTGTCAAAAATATAATCTCGCAGATTGATTCCTGCCTGCAACAAGTATTTATAACCGGGGAAACAAGGCTGGCAATTCATGAGGTGACGGCGGCAGACGGCGGGATTAAAATTTACGAAACAGCTTACACGCCAGCGGTGGATGCCTCTAGCAACCAGATGCGGGTTTTGGGCGTCGGTAGAGATATCACCAGGCACTACCGCTGGCAGCGGCAGAAAACTCAACAGTTGCGCCGATCGAACGATTTACTGTGGTTGAATGCAGCTAACAGTCCCCTGGCAATGGTAGGCTGGGATGAAGATTTTCGGATCGTTGAGTGGTCGAAACGCGCCGAGGAACTCTTTGGCTGGACATCCGATGATATGATGGGCAAGCAGTTCGGCGATTTGGCTTTGGTTTGCGAGGAAGATAGAGAGGCTGTAAGGGCGATCGAGCTCGAACTGGCCAGCGGCAACGGCAATACTTCAATTAACCAAAATCAAACTAAAAGCGGACAGATAATTTGGTGTCGCTGGTTCAACTCGATTATTCGCAGCGGCGACACTTTTACCGTGCTTTCTTTGGTGGAAGATATCACCGAGCACAAACGGTTGGAAGCAGAAAAAGCCCAAGCTTCTCGCCTCACAGCAATGGTAGCCGATGTCGGTATTGCCCTCACCAAACACCCTCAAGATATCCTGCTTCCCTGCTGCGAGGCAATGGTGCAGAATCTCGATGTCGCCTCTGCTGAAATTTGGACTTTCAACTCTCAAGAGAATGTTGGCCAATTGCAAGCAGCCTCGGGAATCTACAGCCGCACAGACGATCGGGCTAGCTTTATTGAAAGTAAGGTTAGATCGATCGCCCAACAGCAAAAACCGGAATTTGACTGCGGATTTGAACTGAATAATTTTGGACTCCCAGAGGAAGAATCCCCGAAAGCAACAGCGGCACACAGTTCCTCCGCAGCAATTATCAACACCGCTCAAAAGCCGGTCAATTGCCCAATCCCCAAGCAAATTCTTACCTTCGCCGGCTACCCTTTGATAGTCGAAGAACGGGTGGTGGGAGTCATGGTAATTATCAGCCGCCAGCCGCTGACAGCACTCTTTCAGGAAACTTTAGCATCCGTTGCCGGTGTCATAGCTTTAGGCATCGAACGCAAGCGTGCAGAAGCTGAATTAAAATCAGCTAAAGGGTTTCTCAATTCCGTAGTAGAAAATCTGCCGGTGGGAGTTTTTGCTAAAGATGCTTCTTCGCTGAAATTTGTGCTGTGGAACAAAGCGGGAGAAACGATCGCAGGTGTTACCAGTCAAGAGGCGATCGGCAAAAATGACTACGATATTTACCCCAAAGAACAAGCTGATGTTTTCACCGCTCAAGACAGGGAAATATTGACCGGCGATCGCAACCAACTTACTGTTAAAGACATAGCCGAAGAACCGATCCAAACTCGCCACAAAGGTATGAGAATACTGCACACCCGCAAAGTGCCAATTCTCGACGCCGCAGGCCGTCCTCAGTACGTTTTGGGGATTACTGAAGATATTACCGAACGCAGGCAGGTAGACGAAAGCGTGCGCCTCTACGACCAAATTTTCGAGAATATGCAAATTGGTTTGTACGTCTACCATTTAGAAAATATAGAGGATGACAGCACCCTCAGGACGATCGCCTCGAATCCCGCTGCTACCCTATTTACCGGATTAGAAATGGCCGACGTTTTGGGCATGACAATCGACGAGATTTTTCCCCGCCTGCGATCGAAAAACATTCCCCAAGCATTTGCTTCGGTAATTCTCAGTCAGAAAGCCGTAGAACTTGAAGATATTGACTGTGATGAAAGCGGCCGAATAACTCGCGCTTTTTCTATTAAAGCTTTTCCATTACCCAACAACTGCGTCGGTGTTGCTTTTGAAAACATTACTGCTCGCAAGTGCCTGGAACTAGAACTGCAGGTAGCTTTGGAAAAAACCGAACGTTCCAAACAACTCCTGCGCACGGTAATAGACAAAACCAGCGACTGGATTTTTGCCAAAGACAAAAAATTTAGGTGTATTTTGGCAAACAAGAGTTTCGCTCAAGCAATTGGTAAAACAGTAGAACAAATAATAGGAAAAGTCGATTTAGAATTAGGATTTTCCGAAGAAATAGTATTTGGGAATTCCGCCAAAAATATCCGAGGGTTCCGTGCAGACGACTCTGCTGTACTGGCAGGCGAAATCATCCACAATCCCTGCGAACCGGCAACTATTGCTGACGGTTCAGTACATATTTTTGACACCCAAAAAGTTCCTCTGCGCGACCATGAAGGTAATGTATTTGCAGTGCTAGCTTTCGCTCACGATATTACAGAACGACATGAAGCAGAAGCAGCTTTGCGTAGAAGTGAATCAAGATTTCGGTCTTTGGTAGCTAATATTCCCGGAGTAGTTTATCGCTGGAAGTGCGATTTTTCGACAAATTTTATTAGCGATGCCGTTTACTTACTAACGGGCTACCCTGCTGCGGATTTTATTTCGCTTTTGGACAAAGGATGCCGGACTTTTGCTAGCATTATTTACCCGGAAGATTTGGCAAAAGTAGAAGCAACTATTCGGCAAGGAATAGAAAACAAACAGTCTTATAGCTTGGAATACCGCTTGCTAGCAGCAGACGGCACGGTTAAATGGGTGTGGGATAAAGGTTCTCCTGTGTTCGACGCAGATGGGAACGTTTGCTGTTTGGATGGGGTGATTTTTGATATTAGCGATAGGTACTGCGCCGAAGAAGCATTGCGCCAAAAAACTTCCGAGTTGGAAGCTGTTTTTCAGGCCTTGCCCGATTTGTATTTCCGAATCAATGCTGACGGCATTATTTTGGATTACTTGTCAGGAAATTCAGCGGATTTGTACCTGAGTCCAGAGGATTTTGTGGGCAAACGAATGATCGATATATTGCCTAAAACCGCCGCTATCAAATTCGTGATGGCAATGATTGAAGTTTCCGAAAACCGAACTCCAATTAATATCGAGTATTCGCTAAACCTGCCGACAGGAGAAGAAACTTATGAAGCGAGATTGCTGCCTTTTAACTCGAATCAAGCGATCGCTATCGCCCGTAATATTACCAAACGCAAACAAGCCGAATCTCAATTAAAATATCAAAATCGCCAGCTCGAGCAAACATTAAAACAATTAGGAACGACTCAAGCTCAACTAATTCACGCGGAAAAAATGTCTGGTTTGGGACAGCTAGTCGCGGGAATTGCTCACGAAATTAATAATCCTGTCAGTTTTATCTACGGTAATATCACTTACGCTAGCGAGTATGCCAAAAACTTGCTGAAACTGTGCAGTTTGTACGAAGCACATTACCCGAAACCTATTGCTGCGATCGCGGAGTTTGCCGAACAAATAGAATTCGAGTTTATGAAAGAGGATTTCCCGAATTTGCTGACTTCAATTCAAACCGGAGCCGATCGGATTCGCCAAATAGTTCTGTCTTTGCGCAACTTTTCCCGCCTGGAAGAATCAGATATTAAGCGTGTTGATATCCACGAAGGAATAGACAGTGCTCTGTTAATTTTGCAGCACAGACTTAAAGAAAATGGCAGAAACCGCCAGATTGAAATAGTTAAACAATATGGGAAACTGCCACCAGTACAGTGCTACGTCGGACAGTTAAATCAAGTGTTTATGAATATTTTAAATAATGCTATTGATGCTTTAGCAGATGTCAGGAAGAGGAAGTTAGAATTGGCGAGTTCTTCGGATGCCCAACGGCAAGATTTTCCGACTTTACCTTTAAGTTGCGACCCATTGCCTGAGATTCACATTCGCACGGAGGTTTTGGAGAACAATCGGGTTGTGATAGCAATTTCAGATAATGGATCGGGAATGGCAGAGTCTGTTAAATCTCGGATATTTGACCCGTTTTTTACTACTAAACCAGTGGGGAAAGGTACTGGTTTAGGACTGTCTATCTCGTATCAGATTGTGGTGGAAAGACACGGGGGTACGCTGTGCTGCAAGGACGCGCCGGGAGGGGGAAGTGAATTCGCGATCGAGATTCCAATTCGGCAGAGGTAATGCGTCATTGGTAATGGGTAATGGGTAATGGGTAGTTGTACGCTAAAAATGATAACCTAATTAAAGATACTAAAAGTCAGGAATATCAACATGGTATACAAAGGCATAAATATTTCCAGTGCAGTTGCAAAACCCATTAAGGATGATGATGATGATGATGATGATGATGATGATGATTCCTACGTTGACTATTTTTATGACGATCCGGGGGCTCCGCCGGGAACTCTCGACTTAGAACCCGATGCGCCGCCTCCGGAGATTGTATTAATTGACTATTCCGACACAGCAGCTACTCGCGCCAACTTGGCAAATCCTCAAGAAGCTTCTGCCTATTTAGATACAGAATCTGTTTCTTGGGTTGATATGTTGGGATTAGGAAACAAAGAAACTTGGCGCCTCCTGGGTAAAGTGTTTAATTTGCATCTAATGGCTCAAGAAGATGTGGTTAATGTACCACAGCGCCCTAAAGTAGTAGATTACGAAGATCACCTTTTAATCATTGCCTGGATGGTGATACTTAAGCCGAATTCAGATAAGTTTCATAAAGAACAAGTTAGTTTTATTTTGGGTAAACATTACCTGTTAACTGTTCAGGAAGAACCGGACTATGATTGCTTTGGCCCCGTGCGCGAGCGCATTCGTAAAGGACAAGGAAATATTCGGAAACACGGAGCAGATTTTCTGGCTTATACTCTGTTAGATTCGATTATAGATGGATTCTTCCCAGTATTAGAAGTGTACGGAGAGCGCATTGAAGAACTAGAGGATGAAGTGGTGGAGAACCCCACCCGCAGAACCCTGGAAAAAATCTATAAAATCCGGCGAGAACTGCTGACGCTGCGCCGCGCAATTTGGCCGCAGCGGGATGCAATTAATGTTTTGATTCGAGATAGCAGTGATTTGATTAGTCCAGAGGTGCGAATTTACCTGCGCGACTGTTACGATCACACGGTGCAGGTGATGGATATGGTGGAAACCTATCGAGAGTTGTCTTCGGGTTTAATGGATGTTTATCTGTCATCGGTTGGCAATAAAATGAATGAAATTATGAAACTGCTGACAGTGATTTCTAGTATCTTTATTCCTCTAACTTTTGTGGCGGGAGTATACGGGATGAATTTCAATACAGAGAAATCTCCTTGGAATATGCCGGAACTGAATTGGTATTTTGGCTATCCGCTTTGTTGGGCGCTGATGGTAGCGATAGCCTCGGCTTTAGTTTACTTTTTCTGGCGGCGCGGCTGGTTTGAAAACTTTTCTACTGTCAAAGATGACTCAGTAAAGTAACCGGATTTAAGATGGGAGATTTGAGATTTTGGATTGAGGATTGAAGAATACAAAAGCCTGTTAGGTAAAAAGGTTTCCTGCCCCTAGTTGAAGCCGTGTCATAAATCCTTGCATGATAAATCCCAAATTTTTAATCCTCCCGATTCATCCGTGAGTGAATTTAAGCGGATTTGCATTGAAATTTAATTGTTTGGCGGGCTTTCCTGCCCACTGCACAAGAGTTTGAATAAACACAAAGGTCAAAATTAAGTGCGCGACAAGTTAAAATCGTAAATCTAAAATCCCAAAGTGATGGACGAACGATCGCGTACAATAAATCTGGGGAAAAAGTAGGCGCAGGCGGTTGCGGATTAGCGAAAGCTGGTCTGAGGAAAGTCCGGGCTCCCGAAAAACCAAACTTGCTGGGTAACGCCCAGTGCGAGCGATCGTGAGGATAGTGCCACAGAAAGATACCGCCCCCCGATTTGAGATTTGAGATTGCATCAAAAATCGAGCATCGAAAATCGCAAAGTGTTAGGGGGTAAGGGTGCAAAGGTGCGGTAAGAGCGCACCAGCAGCATCGAGAGGTGCTGGCTAGGTAAACCCCAGTTGGGAGCAAGGTCGGAGGAACTATGGTTGGTTTTTTACCGGTTCCGTTTTTTGGTACCGCTTGAGGCGTCTGGTAACAGGCGTCCCAGATAGATAACTGCCCTCGAAAACTGCTTGCAGTTGAGAGAACAGAACCCGGCTTATGTCCGACTTTTTCCCCCCCCTCAATTTGGGGTAAGGTGCTTATGACCAGACCTGTCAAGGTGCAGTCAACCTGTTGGCGTCATCGTAACCGTTGAGCTTTATTCTTGAGATGTTATTTATTGCTAATAGTCTATAAACAGAAGAAGATTTATCGATCGCCCGAAGCTGACATTTCCAGCGTTTGAGGCACTTCTTCACCACCTGGACAGATCTGACCAGAAGCACTGGGAGGACTATTTAGTTTTTTAAGGAAAAGCTTTTTACTGAGATGAATGTGATACCAGTTTCAAAAAAGAATGCAACTTTAGACAAGCTCCCAACCCGGATAGTCATCGGTTATTCCCAATTCTAAAATCTAAAATCTAAAATCTAAAATCTAAAATGGTATGATTTATCCGGGTCGCCAAAAGCAACTTGAAACATTAATTCAAAAATTGGGACTGCTGAAGGATGCTTCGATAAAATGGCATCTCCTCGATTTAGCTTTGACTCATGCGAGCGCGTCAGCTAAAGCAAATTACGAGCAACTAGAGTTTGTGGGGGATGCAGTTGTGCGGCTGGCGGCGTCGGAATTGTTGTTTGAGATTTATCCCGACTGTACAGTGGGGGAATTTGCTGCTATTCGATCGATCTTGGTGAGCGATCGCATTCTTGCTAAAATCGCTGAAAGTTACGGGTTCGATCGATATTTAATTGTTTCCACCAGCGCCGCCTCGGACAAAACAGGCGCTGAGCCCCGGCTGGCAGATGCTTTGGAAGCGGTACTGGCTGCGCTTTATTTGAGTACCCATACCTTAGAATTAATTCGCCCTTGGCTAGATTCTCACTTTCAACGCCTAGCGGCGGAAATCCGCAGCGATCCAGCCCGCCAAAACTACAAAGCTGCTCTCCAAGAGTTGACTCAAGGCAAATACAAAACTTTGCCCAAATATAGCGTGCAAGAAACCGGGACAGTACAGGGCCCAGAGGATCGTTTTACCGCAGAAGTTCTCATTCAGGGAAAGTTGGTAGCAGATGGAAAAGGTCGATCGATCAAAGCGGCCGAACAAGCAGCGGCTCAGGCAGCTTTCAATAAATTAGTTGATAGTCAGTAGTCAGTAGTCAGTTGACTGTTGACTGGTGTTATCAGTTATTGGTTATTTGTTAGCTGCTACCAATAACCAATAACTGATAACTGCTGCCAACAGTCAACAGTGATTTTTTTGAGTTAAAACATAGATAATAATAACAAAATATGCTATAATTACTGTGCGATTTTTGAAATTATAATCAATGAAAATCGGAATAGCTGTATTGGGTGCGGGCCGCTGGGGAGTTAACCTAATTCGCAACTTTCTCAACCATCCCAACAGTCAAGTTTTAGCGGTCGTAGACCCGAATCGAGATTCATTGGTGGCCGTTCAAAAACAGTTTAATCTCGATGCCTCGGTGATTCTAGCTGCCGATTGGTCTCAAGTGCAAGCATTGCCGGGACTCGAAGCTGTGGCGATCGCCACTCCAGCTTCCACACACTACACCCTCGCAGCAGCAGCCCTGCAACAAGGCTACCATGTCTTAGCAGAAAAACCCCTCGCCCTCAACCTCACTGAAGCAATAGAACTCTGTCAATTAGCCGAAAAACAGCAGCGGCAACTCTTCGTTGACCACACTTATCTATTTCATCCTGCAGTCGCTCGAGGCCAAAGAATTATTCAACAGCATCAACTCGGAAAATTGCGCTACGGTTACGCCCAGCGCACCCATTTTGAGCCGGTGCGGCACGACGTTGATGCCCTTTGGGACTTGGCCGTTCACGATATCGCTATTTTCAATACTTGGCTGGAACAAACGCCAATTCTAGTAAGGGCGATGGGCACTGTATTTCCGAAGGAAGAAGTCCCATGGAAGCCGTCCGATGTCCCTCGAAACAAGGAAGAAGGAATAAATAAAGAAGCAGCAACAGAAATAGAAAATCAATTTGTTCCTTCACTGCTGACTGTTAATCCTGCAGAAAAACTAGCAGATTTAGTTTTGGTAACGCTCACCTATCCCGACGGATTTCAAGCATTTATTCACCTGTGCTGGCTAAATCCTGACAAACAACGGCGCTTAACAGTTGTTGGCAGTTTGGGAAGCTTGATTTTTGATGAAATGTCGCCAGAAACTCCCCTGATTGTGCAGCGCGGCACTTCAGATTGCGGGCGCGAAGAAAATAACTCTTTTGAAAGTGCGATCGCACCGCAGCCTCATAGCCTCAGACACCACGAAGTGTTGAATTTAGAATCGGCAGAACCCCTGCAGCGAGTGTGCGATCGCTTCCTCAACTGCGTGCAAACTAATACCCCCTGTCCTACCTCTTCCGGCTCGGCCTCCGTCGCATTAATCCGGATTCTGAGCACTTTGAGCAAATCCCTCGAACTCGGCGGACAGCCCCTAATACCATTTTAGATTTTAGGTTTGAGATTTTAGATTGAGAAAATCACTCATAAACTTTTGACATTTCCATTTTCCGTTACCAAGTCATGGCTGTCAAAATAAAAACTTGACTGGTGATAGACAGGCAAAGAAATCATCACCGCAGTACCTTGATTCTCACCCGCGCTGTCCAGGGTAACGCTTCCGCTCATAGATTCCATTATCCTTAGGGAGAGAGCCAAGCCCAAACCGTTACCGCCAAAACTGCGAGTTCTAGAACCATCAACCATCACAAAAGGTTGAAACAATTTCTGCTGCTGCTCGGGAGCGATACCAATTCCCGTATCTTTAATTGTCACCACCACCCAATCCCTTTGACCGCCCTGGCCAGTCGTACTTTCCGCACTGCCGTTTAAACTAGCAGATTTCTTCCTGGATTCTAGCCGCACAGATATACTAATGCTGCCAGACTCTGTAAACTTAACGGCATTGCTCAAAACGTGCACAAACACCTCTTTTAGCTTCTCCGGATCGGCACGAACAATAATCGGATCGTGAGGTTCAAGCCCACTTAACTTCAAACCTTTTTCCTCGATTTTAGGTGCTTGCAAATCAATCGCGTCTTGAAGTACCTGGGTAATATCAAATACTTTTAAGTTTATGGCGAAAATGCCGGCTTCTATTTTAGCAATATCCAAAATATCATTAATAATATTTAGCAATTCCATTGACGAGTCGTGGGCCTCCTGCAAATATTCCATTTCTTCATCTCCGTCATCGCATAAGTCGTCCCGCACAAATTGAATGGAATTAATAATCCTGTTGAGCGGCGTTCTCAATTCGTGAGAAATATTGCCCATGAATTCATCTTTTAACTGATTGGCAACTTGCGCTTCCTTGGTTGCGACTTGCGCTTCCTTGGTTGCGACTTCCAAGTCTTTTGCCCAGGATCTGAGGCGCTGCACCATGCTGTTTAGTGCTTCTGATAGTTGATTAAATTCCCTAATTTGGAAATTTTGCGGCACCGCCTGCGGCGCTTCCGTATCTACATCTAATTTCAGCGCGTAGTCTCTCAGTTTTTCCAAAGGACGCGCCAAGTCGCGAGATAGATATAAAGTCGCGATGATACTAGCAGCAACTAAACCGACAATTAAATTAAATAAAACTTGCTGAATTTCTTCCAAACCTGACAGAGCGTAATCTAAACGAGAGACAGCTAAAATAATCCACTTGCTGTTCTCCTGTTTAGTTGAAGGACTCGGGATAGCAGCGTATCCTGCTAGCAACTCTACACCATTTCTTTCAAAGGAAAATAGGTGGAGAAAAGCTTGTCCGCCGGCGATCGCCCTTCTGACAATACTTTTTAGTCGAGCGGCATCTGCCTCGGCGTTGATATTCCCGCCCACGCGGTTGATATTCGGGTGCGCCAAAATCGTCCCATCTTGGTCGATCGCCACCGTATAGCCCGCTAGAGACCCCTTAGGAGCGCTGGTTTGCACAGGCAGGGCCGACTGCAAACTCAAAGCATAACTCAACTGCCGGCTGTTGCCCCGACTAATGTAAACAGGAGCGCTCAACACCAAACTCGCTTGGCTATCGCTGCCTTCTTTACCCGCCGCTGGAAAATCCTCAGCAGCCAAAGCCACATTTTGGTCGTTTGCTTTCCCCTGTCGCTGGTGAGGCAACGACAGACTGATGTAAACGCTCTTGTCGTCCAGCAGCGTTTGCTGCTGCTGTACTGGCGGCCAAAAGTTTGCCGGCAGCGACTGAATCGGCTGCTGCCCGCAAGTGCTTGCTATCACTTGATTTGTCTGTAAATCCGTCAATTGCAAGCAATCAACCTGCGCTGGCAACCGCTGACCTAATTGCGCGATAAACTTTTGATAATCCTTCGGATCTACAGACTGCAACATCGAGCTTTCCGAAGCGCCGATCAGATTCGACTTCAGCGATTTCGCCCACTGTTCAATAGTTTCTGCTTTTCTGACTGCACTTTCTGTCAAGTTTTGACGAGCAGTTTCCAGAAGCGTCGAGCGTGCCTTGCGATAGGTAACATACTCCCCCACCAGTAGAACAGGTACGCTGAGCAATAAAATCCGCGACAGTAAAATACGGCGAAAGGAGGATTGACCTAACTTAACCATAAGAAATATCTAAATTAAGGTGCAACACCCAACAGCGACTATTAAAGTGAAATAAACCAGACTGAAAGCGTGAATCTGTCTAGGGTGCTCTGCTGACGGGACAACACAGCTTCAGAACAAGATTTAAACACAATTATAGAAGCCACTGTAGTAATCTCAATTCTAAGTGTGTGGGCTTAAAGATGCTCAGCAATTGCTGCCGGCAAATACCTGTGATTTCGGTCACACTTCCATCCTCAATTCTGGGAGCGACTTGCACCCGTGAGCCCAGGAGCCAATTTTTCAGGCTGCAAAAAAGCCTCGGGTGGACATACCGCAGTTGTTTGAAGCTAGAATCGCATAGATGCACTCGGCCGAAGTTAAGAGGCAAAAAGTTCGGTCTCCCGCTAGTGTACGGAGAGAATTCTTGCTCGATCGGACTTTTTTTTTCCGAATGCCTTCTTGAGATGGACCAGAGATGGCGGATGGAATGGGCGATTCGAGATTTTGCACCCTGTGAAAGATTTCTTTGGAGCATCCGATTGATTCGGTGAGAACAATACTTCACCTCTCAAACACAAAGAATGAGATGATCGAGCAGCAGATCGACTCTGACAACCCTAAGGTAGCGAACCTTGGCCCAAACAGTGCACCCACGCTCCGTAAATTGGCGGTCTCGGCAATAATCTCCATAGCTTAATCGATGAAAAAAAACTTTAGCAATTATACGTATTATTACACAAACAACCGTCCCAGATATCATCATGCTTATTTGGTATCTCCCCTTTTAGAAATGCTGGCGACACTTCAGGAGGCCAGCCAGACAAAACTCCGAGTTTTGGATCTCGGCTGCGGCAATGGCAGCCTCAGTCACGTCATCGCCGAGCACGGCTGCGAAGTTGTCGGCGTTGACACTTCTGCACCCGGAATTGCCATCTCCCGTCAAAGTTTCCCCGAGTGTCAGTTTATCCAAGCAGATATTTACGACATCCCCGATACCGATATGCTGCGCTCATTTGATGTTGTCTTAGCTATTGAAGTAATCGAACACTTGCTTTATCCTAAAGAACTAGCAAAAACAGCAAAAAAATGCCTCAAGCCTGGAGGAAAACTAATTATTTCCACACCCTATCACGGGTATTTAAAAAACCTGGCTTTAGCTGTTTGTGGCCAACTAGATAAACATTTTACCGTACTTTGGGATAACGGTCACATTAAATTTTTTTCAGTAGAGACGCTGACCAAGTTATTAACATCTCAAGGATACACCGACATAAAATTTAAATTTGCTGGTAGGTGTCCCTATCTTTGGAAATCCATGTTATGCTGCAGTACGTTCTCGCCATCAGCGGAAAATTTATGAGTTTTTAGTTTTGAGTTTTCAGCCCATTCATTTTTCGGGATAGACAACCCGCCCTCATAAAAAGTAAAAGATAAGTTTCAGGGTAAAAAAACTAAAATGACTGTTGGCGTTTGGATATTAGGCGATCAACTTTGGCAGAACCAAGCTGCTCTCAACCGCACAGATGATAAATCTTCCCTACCCGTAATTTTAATTGAATCTTGGCAGCACGTTCAACAGCGTCGCTACCACCGACAAAAATTAGTATTAATTTGGTCGGCTATGCGGCACTTCGCTGAAGAATTGCGCGCCGGAGGCTGCCAAGTCACTTACACAACATCGGGGGACTTTGAAGCACCTCTCAAAGCTTGGATACAAGCTCACAATATCACCGAAGTGCGGGTGATGGCTCCGAACGATCGACCTTTTTTACAGATCGTTCAAAACTTGCAACTCCCCTGCAAAACAGCCCTGATTCCCAACAATCAATTCCTCTGGACAGAAACAGAATTCAAAGATTGGGCGTCAAGCCGCAAACGTTTGTTAATGGAAGACTTCTATCGAGCCAGCCGCCAGCGTTTCCAAATTTTAATGGATGGCAATAAACCTGTCGGAGGCCAGTGGAATTTTGACAAGGAAAATCGTCAGCCACCCAAAGGAAAACTGGATACACCGAAACCTCTCTGGTTTGAACCGGACGCCATAACTCAAGAAGTTATCGCACAAGTTAAATCTCTATCTTTCCCAACTTACGGAAACATTGAACCTTTTCGCTGGGCGGTTACACGAGAGCAAGCACTGCAAGTATTAGATAATTTCATCGAACAGTGTCTCCCCGCTTTTGGTCCTTATCAAGACGCGATGGTAACGGGGGAGGAAACAATGTGGCATTCTCTACTTTCTCCGTATCTCAATATTGGCTTGCTGCATCCTTTAGAAGTTATTCAAGCGGCCGAAACAGCCTACCTCGAAAAAAACTTAAATTTAAACGGCGTCGAAGGTTTTATCCGCCAAATTCTGGGCTGGCGAGAATACATTCGCGGTATGTATTTTTACGTGGATGCTGATTATTTTGAAAAGAATTGGTTCAACCACACTCAGCCGCTGCCGGAGTTTTTTTGGGACGCCAGCAAAACAGATATGAACTGTTTGCGCCAAGTTTTAACTCAAGTTGAAGGCAGCGGTTACGCGCACCATATCCAGCGGTTGATGATTTTGAGCAATTTTGGTCTAATTGCGGGAATCTCGCCGACTCAGCTAGAAAAGTGGTTCCACAGTGCGTTTGTTGATGCCTACGACTGGGTAATGCAGACTAATGTGCTGGGCATGGGTTTGTTTGCTGACGGCGGTGTGTTGGCGTCAAAGCCCTATGCTGCTTCTGCCAATTACATCATTGACACTCCCAGGCGTGAACGCACGGGGATTCTTTAATCTACGAGTCAACTTGCTGAGGCAGGATTTCTCCAACCAAAGTAGAGGTCAATTCTCCTAAAGTGTTGCTTGGTTCAAGACCAAAGGTTCCGACGTGCCCCGCCGTACCCAATCCTCGACTAAGGATGTTTCTAGCTGCGTTTTCATCTCTATCCATTACACACCCACATTTACAGACGTGTGTTCTAGTGGATAGCGTTTTCTTCACTATTCCACCGCAACTAGAGCATTTTTGGCTGGTGTACTGGGGACTCACCGCAACTGTGATCTTTTTAAATACCTTACCAAAGTATTCAAGCCAAACACGAAATTGATACCAAGATGCGTCATTAATAGACTTAGCTAGACAATGATTCTTCACCATATTTTTAATTCTCAAGTCTTCGTAGGCGACTACATCGTTTGATGAGATTACGCACCGTGCTAATTTCACAGCATGGTCTTTACGCTGCCTACTTATTTTGAGATGGCGTTTACCTAAAATCTGCCTAGCTTTGCCCCTATTTTTTGAACCTTTAACTCTCCTAGATACACGACGCCCTGCACGCTTGAGGACTTTTTCACCTTTTCTAAGGAATCTAGGGTTTTCAACCGTAATTCCATTTGAATCGGTGTAATATTCCTTCAGCCCCACGTCTAATCCGATCGTAGTACCAGAGGGTTCTGTGTTTTCTTTTCTATCGACATCCACACAGAATTGGACGTACACGCCATCAGCACGTTTGACCAATCTCACCCTTTTTATTTGGCTAATTTGGTAAAAATGTAGATCGCGTGTGCCTTTTAGTTTTAATCGTCCAATTCCTTTTTTGTCGGTAAAGTTGATTGATTTGAGATCGTCAGCAAGTTTCCAGCCACTGGTTTTGTATTCCACCGAGCGACAATCTCTTTGAAATTGTGGATACCCTTTTTTACCAGGAATATTTTTCTGGCAGTTATCGTAAAATCGGGAAATAGAAGACCATGCCCGTTCTGCGCTAGCTTGTCTTGCCATTGAGTTGAGTTCGTCAGCAAAGGGAAAATCCCGAGCTAGTACGGCGCAGTATTTATTTAAGTCGTTTTTACCCACTTTCTTGTTGTCCATCCAATAACGCAAACAGCTATTGCGGACAAACTTAGCGGTACGAATTGCTTCGTCTACTGCTTTGAACTGATTCGATTTTCCGTATGCCTTGAACTCAAAAACTAACATGACTTCACCTCCCATCTTATACTACACGCTCCAGCATAAAATGTTCGGCGAGTTATTAAAACTTTACAATTAAAGCCGGCCACTGAAGAAGGGGTTTTAAACCCAAATCTTTGATAACAAATAACCAATAACATTAATCAACAGTCAACAGTCAACAATGCCCAATGCCCCATGCCCAATGCCCCATGCCCATGCCCCATGCCCTTTGCAATTCTTATTTTTTCCCTGACTTTTCCCTAAACATTCCACAGCGTTTCCACAGGCAAGTCTGAGGTTTTCCACAGATTCGACAAAGTTTTCCACAGAAATTAACGGCACGGTAGCATCTTGCTGCGGAATTGGGGATTTCGTTAACTTGCTGCCCAATCCCTCATAAAACCCCCAAAACATAAAGATATGTAACAAAAAATGCCCTGAAAAGCTTATTATTTGGTAAACCTTTTTTTTATCTAAAGGACTTTGTAATATTTCGCAACATTGACAAACCCACCCCCTGATAGCGCACAATGATGCGACCGACCTAAAAAAAAAGCGCTCTGATTTCGGCTGTGCCTGCACCTGTATCCGGCCGAAGGGGGTTTCTGTTTTCAATTTATTAGCGAGACTAAAAAAAATGATGAACCCAACAGTCAGTATTTTTGCCGAAATTCCCGAAACGCTGCACGATTCTCTCAAAACTTACCTGGAAACCCATCCCGAATGGGATCTAGACCGAGTATTTTGCGCGGCCCTGTCGCTGTTTTTGTTGCAGAATGCCGATAGCGGTACGCCTGAAGCTTCACGCAGCTATCGCCAAGCTGCGAAAGTTTATCTCGAGACTCTGTTTCAGTACCCTCAAGACTTGCACAGCAACAATGTAACTCCCTCGTCTTAAAAGAGAACGTCCTGCAAGCCAGACGCGGTTTATTGGAAGAATCTTAGTTTATCGATCGGGTAAGGCGCCCACTGCTCGGGTGTCAACTTAAGCTTAAAATCCATGAGAACTCTCGCTTCTAGCGAGAGTCCCGATCCCCATTGCATCGGACGAATCGTTGCGGGGACTTTGATAGCTTCCAGTCCCCCCGGACTATCAGGGGGGCGCCGGGGGGAGAAGCTGCCCTAATCGTCAAACAGTAGACGGGTACTAAATAAGACGCCCTTGTTGACACCAATGGTGCTGATGGCGCACCCTACAGGCTACAGACTCATGACTGCTGACTAATGACTGAAGACTACATCATGCCCATGCCGCCCATGCCGCCCATGCCGCCCATGCCGCCCATGCCGCCCATGCCGCCCATGCCGCCCATGCCGCCCATGTCGCCCATGTCGCCGCCAGCTTTTTTCTTCTCGGGTTTTTCAACAATCACAGCTTCAGTGGTCAACACCATACCAGCAATGGAACCGGCATTTTGCAAAGCCGATCGCACCACCTTAGCGGGGTCAATAATCCCAGCGGCAATCATATCTTCGTACACGTCGGTGAGAGCGTTGTAGCCAATGTTGAACTCGCTCGCGCGCACTCGCTCGATGACGATGGAACCTTCAACGCCGGCATTATCAGCAATTTGACGCAAAGGTGCTTCCAAAGCTTTCTTCACCAAGTCAGCGCCTACTTGTTCTTCGCTGTCTAAAGTATCTCTGATCGCATCTATTTTTGTAATCAGGTGAAGTAGCGTCGTGCCGCCTCCAGCAACGATACCTTCTTCCACAGCAGCTTTAGTAGCGTTCAGAGCGTCTTCTATACGCAGTTTACGGTCTTTGAGCTCGGTTTCGGTAGCTGCGCCGACTTTAATTACAGCGATACCGCCGGCGAGTTTGGCGATGCGTTCGGTTAGCTTTTCCTTGTCGTAGTCGGAATCCGTCGCTTCTAGCTGCTTGCGGATTTGCTCGATCCGTTTTTGCACGTCAGCTTTGTGTTCGTCGCCAGCAACAATGATCGTGTTTTCTTTGTCGATCGTAATTTTGCGGGCGGTACCGAGCATTTCTAGAGTTGCGGTATCGATGCTGAGTCCGACTTCTTCGGAAATCAGTTGACCGCCGGTGAGCACGGCGATATCTTGAAGCATAGCTTTGCGTCGATCGCCAAAACCAGGAGCTTTGGTAGCTGCAATATTCAATACGCCGCGGGCTTTGTTAACTACCAGAGTTGCCAAAGCTTCGCCTTCAATATCTTCGGCGATAATTAGGAACGGTTGACCCGTGCGGGCGATTTTTTCGAGAACTGGAATTAGTTCTTGAATCGAGCTAATTTTTTTGTCGGTAATCAGGATGCGAGCGTTTTCGTAATCAACTTCCATGCGATCGCCGTTAGTGACAAAATACGGAGAAAGATATCCGCGATCGTACTGCATCCCTTCGACAACTTCCAATTCTGTTGTCAGAGATTTCGACTCTTCAACAGTAATTACGCCGTCTTTCGTGACTTTTTCCATTGCTTGGGCAATCATGGCGCCGACTTCTTCGTCGTTACCGGCAGAGACAGTGGCGACCTGAGCAATGGCGCTTCCTTCGACGGGTTTCGCCAATGAAGCGATTTCCAGTACCAAATGGGCGATCGTTTTTTCAATACCCCGGCGCAGCGCGACTGGGTTCGCGCCAGCAGCGACATTCTTCAAACCTTCGCGAATGAGGGATTGAGCTATAACCGTTGCGGTTGTAGTGCCGTCGCCTGCGATATCTTTAGTTTTGGAGGCGACTTCTTGAATTAAGCGAGCGCCGGCATTTTCCAGGGGGTCTTCAAGTTCAATCTCCCTAGCAACGGTGATACCGTCGTTAACGATTTGGGGAGCGCCGTATTTCTTTTCCAATAGGACATTCCGGCCTTTCGGGCCCAAGGTGATGCGGACAGCATCGGCAAGTTGATTGACGCCACGTTCTAGTGCCCGCCGAGATTTGTCGCTAAATGCAACTATTTTGGTCATGTTTGTCTCCTGTCGCTTACATTAGCAAATTTAGCACTCTCTGAGTCTGAGTGCTAAGTCATCAATTTTTGATTGTAGCGCGCCTCCATAGCCCTGTCCGGTTAAACTCACGCGAAAACGGGCCCAGAGGAGGCTCACCCACGAACAGAACGATATAGAACCCATTTGGGATCTCTGATGAGGAGATAAGATTAGAAATAAATGCCATACGACCGCAGCTTAACCGACTCATAGTGGGAAATCATCAAAAAATAGGGTAGAAACCCCGTCCTTTTAGGACGGCTTTGTGTTACAATATAATTGGTCAATGACCCACCCGCGACGATGGAGACATAAACCCTAACACCAAAGCTTGCAAGGACTGCAACGGGGAAGAAAAATCGGTAGACCGGGAAAAGATGACAGGGCAATGGGCAGTCCACCCCTAGAATCAAACAACAAAAATTTTTGTTGGTATTCGACACATAAAACCGCTTTCTCTTGCGGGGTTAGTCTGTAGAGCGAGCATAAGACCAAATCTCCTTGAGGGTGGAGGCCGCTGCATTCGAAGCAGAAAGGTTCAAGAAGTGATTCTTGGAATCACCGTGCCTGATAGTCGGTGAGGATGTCAATGAGCCACTGTTGCCGAGCGAAAAAGCAAACTAGACCGCTTGTGTGGACAAAGAGACAAATCCTGGATGAAATCTTCTACCAACTTAAAAATGGCTGCAACTGTTGTGATTTACCTTCATACTTGCCACCATACTCAACGGTATTTTGGCATTACAAGCAGTGGCGCGCAGAAGGAGTCGAGCGAGCGGATTATGGCTACCTTGCATTCTAGGGTACGTCAACAAGTCACAAAAAACCAAAGTGGACAACTTTATCGTTGACTCGCAAGCTGTGAAGAATACTTGCAATGCAAGTGTGCAGTCTTTCTGGATTTTGTAATGACAAATGTACCAATGGCATCAAAAGACATTTGCGGGACTTAAACAAAAAATCAGTCCGGAGCGTCGTATAATTCATTGTAGCTCACGCTTTCACGTCGAGAAGCAGGTAATGAAAGAAACAACTCCCACAGCCATGCCCCCATGCTTCAATAAATGGTGTTGTCGTTTCGACGATATTTTTACACACATTGCCTCAAAAAACCGGGTTTAGGCACTATCTGGGAGGATTATTGGGGGCGAGGGAGCGAAAAAATCTCACTCAGATCTCAAAAGATGCTGTGGGAGTGACTTATCACCGATTACATCATTTTTTAACTGAAGCTCGCAAGGAATGCCGAGCTTGTTAATGAGCGACGGTGGGAAGTAATGCAACAATGCAGTCAAACTAAAATTAGGAGGGGATTCACCCTAATAATAGATGACTCAGGTCAGAGAAAGAGTGGTAAATTAACTGCCGGAGTTGGCAGACAATATATCGGGCTTCTTGGCAAAACGGATAACGGGGTAGTCTTAGTAACCACACATTTATATGATAGGGTAAAAAGTTTGCCATTAGATGTATCGTTATACCAACACGCTAGTTCATTACCACAAGGAAAAGCAGCTCCCGAATTCATTAAAAAACCAGATATAGCTTGAAAATTGATTGACAAATGCTTAGAGAGGGGAGAGCGACCGGGAGTAGTTTTGATTGATGCAGGCTATGGTAATAATAGTAGGTTTTTGCAAGAGTTAGAGGTGCGGAAATTAAGATACATAGGAGGATTAGCGAAAAACCGAAAAATATTAGTTCAAATCGAACATGAACCAGAAGGAAAAGAGATTAGATTAGATGAACTAGCCAAAAGCCTGAATTCAGAGGCCTTTACTGCAATCCAAATCTAGAAAAGCCAAGAATCGTCTGGGTAGCAACTATCAAAGTAGAATAATCAACAATGTCCGAGTCAAAAACAGTAGCTATCGTCATGAATAGTCCGACTCTTTCGGCCGCGACAGAAGTAGATTATTTGATTACTAATGCTAGCACAGAGAAAGCAACAGGTGAATGGATAGTAACGACTTACTACCAACGTAATTTGGTGGAGGTATTCTCTCGTGAGGCTCTCGTGTTGGTTAGGGTTAAAAGAGTATCAAGTAAGAGGGTAGAGAAGTCTTGATCGACATTGGATGTTGGTGTTATGTGCCTACAGTTTTATTGTTTGGCATACCTTAACTGGTGGACCCAGACGAAGCGATGCTCACCAACCATTAGAGACATTTACGCTCTGCCTTATCAGCTTTGAGAACAGCTATATCTTATAGATTTGTGCGCTGGTTGCAAGAAAATATGGACGTATTTACGGCTTATAAAGCTAGTTCGATGCTCTATTTGGGCTTAATGTTTGTTTAAGTCCCGTTAACCGTTCTGATTTTAACTATTCTCATCTGTTTTAGTTCTGGGGTGCTCGCTGTTAGAAAGCTACAGGAAGCAGATCCAGCAGATATATTTTAGTGCTTCAAGCCTGGCTGCTGGAGATGAGAGAGTTGAAGTCGTTACTGTAGATTAAGCTATTGGTGTGGTGCACTTCATTTTTGCATCGGCTTTGAATCGGCGAGTTAAATTAAATTTATTGGTGAACTAATGTTAAAACAAGCAACCGTACTTATTAAGTATTTGAATCATTATTATGGGCAAGGTTCATTATGTAAACAAGTTTTATTTGATATTAACTTAGAAATAAAAGCGGGAGATTATTATTCTTACTGGACAATCAGGATCGGGAAAAACAACCCTAATTTCTTTAATTGGCGGATTAAGGTCGATTCAAGAAGGGAGTTTACAAACTTTAGGACAAAAATTATACCGAGCCAATGAAGAAATGATGGTCAGAGTAAGGCGACAAGTAGGCTATATTTTCCAAGCTCATAATTTGTTATAATTTATGACTGCTAGAGAAAACGTACAAATGTCTGTGGAACTTCATGCTTATCTGACGGATGTAGAAGCTAAAGCTAAGGCTGCATTGATGTTAAAAGAAGTGGGTTTAGGAAACCGGATTAACTATTATCCCCGCGATCTCTCAGGTAGGCAAAAACAAAGAGTCGCAATTGCTAGAGCGTGGGTGAGTAATCCTAAATTAGTTTTAGTAGATGAGCCTACAGCTTCTTTAGATAGTCATACTGGTCGAGAAATAGTTGAGATGATGCAAAGATTAACTAAAGAACAAGGATGTACAATTCTGTTAGTCACTTATGAGAATCGTATTTTAGATATTGCCGATCGTATTCTAGAGATGGAAGATGGAAGACTTAAGGCAAAATAACTGTTATCAGCTCAATCCAAATAAATTTATCTTAATCTTAGATAACTTATCACAAGGGAAAAATTATGTATAAAAACAACAAATTTTAGCTAGGCTTGTCAACCTTAGAGCAAGAAATAATATTAGAGCAGTTACCCATTCAAGGAGAAATTCCCCCTTGGCTTAATGGAAGCTTATTCCGTAACGGCTCGAGTAAATTTGAAGTGTCAATCAACAATATCGTCATTTTTTTGATGGTTTGGGAATGCTACATAAATTTACCTTTAAAGAAGGGCAAGTATCTTATCGCAATCGCTCTTTACGAGGTCAAACGTATCGGAAAAATATAGAAGCTGGCAAGATTTGTGTAGAGGAATTTGCCACTCCTATAAATTGCTCGATTTGGCAGAATGTTGGGTCGATCTTAAATCTAGATCTCAGTGACAATGCCCACTTAAATATAACGGAGATAGCTGGGCATTTTCTAGCGATTAGTGGTACTCCTAATCTGCTAGAAATTGACCCATCTACCTTAGAGACATATCGAGCTAATGACTTTTTTAATCAACTCTTAAAGATAGATATTCTCCAGCATAAAGTATCCACATAGTATGAACAAGGCTGTTATCCAGGTGAACCTATTTTTGTTCCTAAAGCGAATAGTGAACAAGAAGATGAGGGAGTTATTCTTTCTGTGGTTTTAGATGGAAACCAAGGCAATTTGTTTTTGTTAATACTGGATGGTCATTCTTTTGTAGAAATAGCCTTAACTAAAGTTCCTCATCATATTCCTTTCGGGTTATATGGTCAATACTTTCAGAAGCTAGCGTTGGATGAGAGCAGTTATTTCTAATAGTTTGAGCTGATATTTATTATGGGAGTGTAGTAATGATAGCAAAAAATGGATTAATTATCCTGGGGTGGTAAAAAATATAGCTAGGAACTTTGCTGCTCGCTAGGTTGCAGCTAGCTCGTCCACGTTGATAAAAATGACGCTTATTACGAGTTAACTTCATTAAGTATTCCACAGGTTCAGCATATTTTTCGATATAATTAATCCACTGTTGGCTCTCATTACCACTCCCGAATGTATCCCTCTTTTGTCACGTCGGGGGTAGTAGAGAACTCTTTTGAGATATTTTATTAAAAAATAAGCCGGAGAAACAAGCCGTCTCACATAACTCAATAGCCACAAGACGATAAATCATGGGGCAATAGTGGCAAAAGATCGGAAACCCATATGGAACAAGGCTTACGGTTACAGCAATATATCTCAAATGGGTTCTATAATGTGATTGGTCACATTTATTAATCAAATTTTCCTTCTTCCTTCTTCCTTCTACCCTCTTCCTTCTACCTATGGCTCGTTATTCTCGACTGCAAAAACTCGGCTCTTATATGCGCCCGCACTGGAAACCAACATTCTGGGGCGTTTTTTCGCTGTTAATTGTCAATGCTGTGGGCGTTTACATTCCCCTGCTGATTCGGAATGCAGTTGACACTCTCCAAGTTGCGACTAAATTTGACCAAGTTTTCAACTACGTGGCACTAATTCTGATCCTCGCCTCAATTATGTGGGGAATTCGGATGATGTCGCGGATTCTGCTGTTTGGCGTGGGGCGTCAAGTAGAATTTGACCTCAAACAGCAAATTTTTAACCATTTATTAACATTAGAACCGTCTTATTTTGCCGCCAACACGGTAGGGGATTTAATTAACCGCGCTACTTCCGATTTGGACAATATTCGGCGCTTGGTGGGGTTTGCGGTGCTGAGTTTGGCGAATACAGCTTTTGCTTATGCTTTGACTTTGCCGGTGATGCTGGGGATTAATGTACGGCTGACGCTGTTGGCGATCGCCGTTTATCCTTTAATGCTGGTTTTGGTACAGTTATTTAGCGACAAACTTCGCATCCAACAGTTAGGGGTGCAAGAGGAACTGTCGGCGATGAGCGATTTAATTCAGGAGGATATGAGCGGGATTTCCGTAATTAAAATCTACGCTCAAGAAGAAAACGAACGCCGAGCTTTTCGCAATTGCAACGCGCAGTTGCTATCAGCAAATTTGGAATTAGCAAAAACTAGAAACTTTCTTTTTCCGCTGCTGGGCGGTTTGGCAAGCCTGAGTTTGTTGGTGCTGCTTTCTGCTGGTGGCGGGGCAATTGCTAATGGTCAAATTAGCATTGGCGATTTTGTGGCGTTGCTGATTTATGTCGAGCGTTTGGTGTTTCCGACGGCGCTGTTGGGTTTCACAATTACTGCTTACCAGCGGGGAGAAGTGAGTGTCGATCGCATCGAATCAATTCTGACTGTGGAACCGCAAATTAAGGATGCTGCCGATGTAGGTGAACTGAAAATGCCAGTCCAAGGCGAAATTGTCGCCCGCCATCTAAATTATACTTATCCGGGCGCTAAGACACCGGCGCTTAAAGATGTTGATTTTACCATAAAACCGGGAGAAACTGTCGCAATTGTTGGGGCGATCGGCTCGGGAAAATCAACTTTAGCTAATGCGCTGCCACGCTTGCTCCATATCGATCCGGGTCAGTTATTTGTAGACGGACAGGATATTACCAAGGTAAAATTGACTCAATTGCGCGGGGCGATCGCCTACGTTCCGCAAGAAAGTTTTCTGTTCGGCACTAGCATCAAGAATAACATCCGCTACGGAAACCCTTTAGCGGAACAGCCGGAGGTTGAAGCGGCGGCGAAACAAGCGCAAATTCACCCCGAAATCCTCAATTTTCCGCAGCAGTACAAAACAATTGTAGGCGAGCGCGGCATTACTTTATCCGGCGGACAGCGGCAGCGGACGGCACTTGCTCGCGCTTTGTTAGTTGACGCCCCGGTGTTAATTTTAGATGACGCTCTTTCCAGCGTTGACAATCAAACTGCTACCGACATTTTGCAAAACTTGGCAACGGGAACCGATCGCAAAACGGTAATTTTTATCTCGCATCAAATGTCGGCGGCGGCCAGTGCCGATCGCATTTTTGTGATGGAGAAAGGAGAAATAGTTCAGAGCGGCACTCACGCTGAATTGGTACGGAAAATAGGGCTTTATCAGTATTTGTGGAACCAGCAAAAATTAGAGGAATTGCTGCATTGACAAATGACAGATACTTTGAGTCATCTATACTTAGACTCTAGATAAGTAGGTTGGTGCGAATAAACTGGTCACGAGGAGGGCGGGTTTTGTCAGAATAAACTGGCTGCTAGCATAGCTCCTGGCTAAACCCGCCAGACCCATCTAATGTTTATTTGTAACCACCTACTTAACTAGGAAAGTTACGGTTAAAATTTATCCCACTAGCTGCATCCCTAATCATAGGATTTTAGTGATAAAAAAGCAACCAAACTTATTGCCAACCGATTTTAATTAGCTACATTACTCAAGGGAATTTCTTGTTGTTGTTGCTGAAATAATTTAATCGATTGCAGACTATCTGAAGCCGCATCCCAAAGAATGAATTGGAAGCAGTCAGGAATATCGCGAATAGTCAGTGATTTTGAATTAGCCAGCAAGTGAATATTAGCATTGTGACAAGCCTGAAGATTATAATTAGGTATGCGCTCAGAGAGATGATGAATATTGTGGTAAGCAATATCAGCCGAAAACCAATTGAGAATAGTTGGTAATTTTAGGTAACTACTGCCTTCAATTGCGCCAAGAAGATAGTCCCAACCCTCAGCTTTATGAGCGTAGGAACCGTCAAAATTATGCTGAACAAAGAAAATACAGATAAATATTGCTGCTGAACAGGTCATGACAATTGAGTAAACACTCCAGAAAAAGCCAACCCCCAGTAAGTTGCTCAGATAAATCCAGCTACCCACAACACAAATATTGTTGAACAATAAATCCCAAAACTCAGCCGTAGTATACCAATGTTTGGATTTATAAGAAGCAATGATTGCAGATAAACCCATGCCAAAATCTTGATTGAGACAAGCAAAGATATGTCGGATAAAACCAGTAATTCCCAAGATAAGCGCGAGTCTTGGCTTAATAATTAGATAGAAAAAACCACCTGGAAACAGCATCAATGGGTGTCTGAGTAACTGATATATTTTTTGACTAAATGGACTTAGCGCCGCAAATTTTTCGGTGGATATCAACGCCGAAGGGCCGCGGTACATATCCCAATTACCATTATGTTTGTGGTGATAAGCGTGTCCCCTCGACCAGGGGTACTGAGGAATCGCATTGATGATACCTAGCAGAAAACCCATAATGCGATTGACTTTTTTGGAACTAAAAAGAGAATAGTGCCCGCAATCGTGCATCAAAGAGAAACAACGTCCTGAAAAAAGTGTCATCAACACCATTATTGGCGGAAGAAGGAATACAGAAATGGCAGCCGCTTTAAATGCTAAAAACCATAAGAATATATAAGGAATCACTGTATTGAGTATTTGGCAAGTAGCTTTCAAATTGTTGCTCTTCATATAAGGAGCTAGCACAAAATCTGACTTTTCGATCGCGCTTTTCATTCAGTATCTCTATGGTGTGTGGATAAGTGCTTAGCTTCGCATCAGAATAGGATGGCTATTTGGGGCATTGTTTTGTTGCCGGTTATTGGGTGAATTGCAGTTTAATTTCAGCCCATGCTTGACCAACCTGCTGATAATATTTAGTTCATTAGCTCCTCCTTTTAGTTGTCTCGCAAAGCTGAAATTCATCCCAGCGTTGACGTACTCGATCGTAACAAACGACAGGAGTAATTGCTAATCGTTGCAACAAATCGATTTCTATTTTACCGTCACCTGTTAGCAGAATAATAATTTCTTTTGTGGGATTGTAGGTTGCAATGATTTGAAGCAAATTTGAGATAGCGGATGGCTCTATAGACCGTCGGTGCAGATAATCTGTTACCGATAATTCCTTTAGGAATTGCAAGTGATGCGGTACGGTATCAACCTGCAAATTCACAGGTGTATTGACGGGCAAATTTACCTCACACACCACCATACCTAAACCAGCAGTTAAAAATCCCTTCCAAGCGGTGTATCCAATGGTGAGCATATTTTGGTGAATGAACCGATTCTGCCAATACCCAAAGCTACCTTGCCGCTTGTTATCTTCAACTCGCATTGGCTTCTTCCCGCAGCAATTTAGCATATTTTACCAGATTTCTCAGCGCGGGAATAGTCTGCAATAAAGCATCGGTCTCTAATTTTCCACTCGCAAATGCTTCCAGGGCTTTCTTGATTTCCGGGTTTTTACCAATCCGAGAATATCCCAATGTCTCAGCTATAACTGTCATAACTCAACTTACTTCAATGATTAAATTTGTGAAAATATAGTGAGACTCAGTTCAAGCCATTACAGGGTATTATTGTTTGCAAAAAAAAGCCATAAACTACAGTGAAGAAATTAAGCGGTTGCACATTTAAATTGCATATGGGGGCGGCGTCGGAGCAACGGCCCACTCATGCTTTAATTATTTCTTGATGTGCAATTTAAATGCTGATTACCTTAGCGAGTGGTGGACGATAGCCTAGTATTCGCATTCACGAATTAACTATTACTTGACTAAAAATCTATCAGGAATAAGTGAAATCTAATCAATATTGTTCTAAGTCAATAGATCGATCGCCATAATACATTAATTTTGAGAAGGCTTAATTAACCATTATCTATGCCTCGTAGACGAAAAAGAACAGGTTTGCGATGATCGGCGGGCATTCTGACTAAGAGACTGTATAATCTCATCACAGTTGCGGGACAGCGCCGGATTTACGCCGGACTTTCCCCGTTTCTTCCAACGGTTTTTTTTGTTGGAACCGATTTTCGCACATCTATGAGGTTATCACAAATCTGGTTTGTTTACAGAAAAAACTGTGAAGCCTGTCAGCAGGCGAACAAATAGCTGGAGCCGAAGGCATTAATATGATTGGTTGGTTGCACGATCGGCGTTCGGTGATGTATGCCGCTATTGTTGCTTGCATCGTCTGTTGCACGCTTTACCGTTGCGGGCTCTACCCCCAACTCGATCGCTGGTTCAAAAGTTGGGCTACTCCCGAAAACTTCTGATTTGCGGGCTATATGGGCGAGAGACAAACTCTCTGTATCACCCCGCCGGCGCAGATCGGCAAACTGCCCGCCCCGTCAGCCAAATTTGACACAACATCCACAACTTTTTGCTTGATTCTGTATCAACTCCTGAAGACGGGAATTTGAGAAATAATCGCACTTGCTGGCGATCGTGCTGTGTGCTCGGAGCTCTAACTTGCTACAATTTAGTCGCACACGCGACTAGAAGGGATTATGACCGAACTATTAGATGAGGCGCTTTCTATTGAAATAGCGGCTCGCATCAAAAGCAACCGTAAAAACTGCTTTGACAACGCTTGTAAAGCAGCATTGGCCACCGAGGGGGCAATTTATGTTCAAGGCTTTTTAGCTGTGCCGGGAGCGCCGTATAAACCCATCGAGTATAGCTGGATTGAACTCGACGAGCGAATTGTTGACCCAACCTTTCCCCATCTCGGTTTCATCGCTCAAGACCTTCATTATTTCCCAGTACAGCGCTTCAGCGTCAAGAAACTCAAAGCAATCCTAGAAGAGTCAAAAGAAGATTATCCTGAAGACGACCCGCTGCCAATTTATGGCAATCAACCTTATGAATATTACGGTGATTTGATGTTAGGCGGTAGCGATTACCAAAATGCTTACGATTTGGCATTTGCTAAATGCAGGGAATTGAACCAACCCAAAAAACAGGATGCGAACTAATCAGGAATTAGGCAAAAAAATGGTTTGGCGCGCTACTTACAGCGGTAAGGTGCGCACTGCGCACCCTACAGATACAGATTACTGTAGCAACTGTTCGGTCGATTAATATACTTCATCATGACTTCCCAAATCCATTTGTGACAAGTTAAGAAAAAGTGCAAATTGTCAAGGGGGTAGACAAAAAAAGGTAAAATAGGATGAAACCTTTA